>NZ_KE952738.1 GCF_000466385.1 Aneurinibacillus aneurinilyticus ATCC 12856 | reverse complement strand
CTGGATCATACTGGATAATCAACACCCTTGATACTTAACAGGAAAAAATAGAATAGGGAGTAAGGGAGATGGGGTAGTGGGCACAAGGTGGACAGGCTCGCTGAAAATATGGCTTGGCATAGGTCTCCTTCTATTCGGACTTGCATTACCTTTTATCGTGAAGCCGGAGTATACCGGGATTTTGCGCATGATTCAAATTCTACAGGTACGTCCGACCGGAAACTCGTTTATGGTAGTAGTGCTGCTTCTTATGGTGTGGAATGTGATGTACTCACTGCCGCATTATATCGGTGCTTTTCTATTAGGGGATGAATGGGGCAGGAGAACAGGGAAGGCATGGGTAAAGATCATTCTTCCATTATTGTTGATTCCTATCATAACGTATGTAGAATACGTGTACAATCCATTGAAGTTTCCGTTTGGATTACCGGGGGTCCTGCTTCTTATCTCTATGTTTGTGTTGCAGCGAGTGACGCATAACCAGCTGGAATCTCGCATGAAAATACTTCTGTTGGTACAGCTTCTCCTCGGATTTCAATGGTTGGAAGTTATCCCGTTTATTCCTAATCTCAGCTTTGGAGAAAATCAGATTCTTAACAAAATGAAAGAAATGGCGTTTACTTTAGGATTCGATCAGGCGCTTGGCATGTATAGTTTGATGATGTGCTTTATTTTAATTTTGAATGCTGTAATCGTCTCTATCTTCCTGACGATGTCAGCACAGAAATGGAACGATCGTAAGAAGCTTCATCTGGCCCAATTAGAGGCGATTCACTCCCGTTCAGGTCGTGAGGTGCTTCACCTTGTGCATGATTTAAAGACACCGCTTACATCTGTGGAAGGCCTTATTTCCTTAATTGAAATGCGGGTAGAGGATGAGAAGCTGCGGGAGTATTGTCGGATGAGTTCACAATCAATTGCATCGATGAGCGAGATGATTTCTGAGATGTTATATGAGGATAGAAAAGGCTGGGTGAAGCTTGCGGATGTAATGAACTATGTTCATGCAAGCCGATTGAGTGGTACAGGCTCCTGTGTCGATATTGCGCTCTCTGAGCATAGCGAAATGTGGATATGGATTAACAAAATTCATATGACCCGTGCACTGGTAAATCTGATTGATAATGCGCTTGATGCAGTGAAGGATAGAGAAGACGGAAGAGTGACATTATGTGCAGAAGTAGAAGCAGATGAAATCAAACTCGGTGTGTCGGATAACGGGTCCGGCATCGCTTTAGAGGATCAGAAGAAAATCTGGGAGGCGGGCTACAGTACAAAGCGCCATCCGGGGCTAGGTCTCTCATTCGTTCTTCAGGTGGCGGAAAGCCACGACGGGTTTGTCTCGATACATAGTAAGATTGGGGAAGGAACGACTGTATGGATTCATCTGCGGGGAGGAGAGACTCATTGTGAAAATCTTAATTATGGATGATGATGCTACGGTTCGGTTTATGCTGCGTGAGATTTGCGAGAGTGCAGGCTGGAACATTGTATTTGGCAGCAATGGCAGGGAAGGCGTGGATTTATTCCGTACTGAACGGGCCGATGTCGTGCTCGTAGATTATCATATGCCAGATGGACGGGCTTCGGGCTGTTCAGGAAATCCGCAAACTGGACGAACATGTGCCTATTCTTGTCCTAACGGTTGATGAACGTCAGGAAATCGCAGATCGCTTTCTTGATGTGGGGGCAACCGATTTTGCCATCAAGCCTGTGCGGGCACCGGATTTAATCTCTCGTATCCAGTTGCATCTTCGGCTTTCTAAGCTGACAAAGGAAAGTGAGAAAGAAACGTCTGAGGCGAAAAAAAATCAAGAACTGGAGGCGCCGAAGGGCATCAGTACGACTACGTTGAACCATATTGCGGGATTCTTGCGTGACCGACGGAAGCCATGCACAATTGATGAGATTACGAAGGACGTCGGCTTGGCGTATCCAACTGTGTATCGTTCGCTCGTATATATGATGCAGAAAGGAAAAGTGCGGACCATTATTAGCTATCAAAAGGTGGGCCGTCCGAAAAATAAATACGAGTGGCGCGGCGAGTAGCCTAGACAGATATCCATTTTTTTCACTTCTTGTTTTCACCTGCATATATTGATGGTGATGGACAAGAAGATATGGAGGTGGGTTTCACGCAATGAGTAAAGGGGAAGAAAACGATTTTTCACATCTATCAAAGTCGTTGGCCGATTTGATTGTCAGCGATGTATTTGAAAGGAATAAAGTCGTAGTTCGGAAAGATATCCCAGAAGAACAGAAACAGAAGATTAGAAAACTTGCTCAAGATTTGCAGGAGCAAGTAGACGCTTTTTTGCAAAAAGAAAGAGGAGAAAATTTATAAGCTTTGCTTGTATTCAGGTTTATTGTTATGTTCCTGCCATGCGTAGAATTTTCTAAGAATACACACATGTGGAGGGACGCTTGTCTATACAAATCCTTCTTCGTCCTCATATCCTGTAATATATTCGAACGAAGGAGGAACCCAATTTGAGAAAGAGAATGTTTCGTTATGATGAACGTGACGCTTACTGCTGTAATAACGATAAGCAATCATGGGATACAAAATTCGATATACTAGATCTGAACTGCCACCATCGGGTGGATGATGATATATTGGAGCAGGATGCAAAGCAAGTAGAAAGCACTATCCAAAAATCAAATGAATTGATTGTTATTAAAGATTCTTGCGATGTCAAGGTTAAAACGACGGATACACGAGCAGCGGTTAATCTTCAGGCTGCGCTTCAGTTTGCAATTGCGGCCGTTATTGACATTTCGGTATCAGGCAGCGACGATGATTCAAAAATTTCTCAAAAGCTGTTGCAAAAAATCCAGGTAAAACAGATTCATAATCAAAAAACTGTTATTGAGAACTCTAAAGGTGTTAAAGTAAAGACAAAGGACACAGACCTGTCGGTTAACATTCAACTGCTAGCACAAATTCTTGCTGCTTTAGTGGCTAGGCTCGATGTCAAATAATTAATAGCGTGGAAGGCTTTTTCTTTAGGGGTTCCTAAGGCGGAAAGCCTTTTTTTTCTTTTTTTTCTGTTGTTATCCAGTTACATCATACATATACTTGAATACAGAATTAACAAAATATTATACGTATTTCAACAAATGACAACGATTCAACAGCAAGTAGAAGGAGGTGAAAAAATGAAGCCACTACTCAATATTAGCGGGCTAAAAACTCATTTTTTCACGGCGGAAGGGGTCGTCCGTTCGGTGGACGGAGTCGACATTATGATTGGTGAGGGAGAAACGGTCGGATTGGTCGGGGAATCCGGCTGCGGCAAAAGTGTTACGTCGTTATCCATTATGCGGCTCGTACCATGGCCTCCGGGAAAAATTGTTGAGGGGTCCATCATGTTTCAGGATAAGGATATCGTCTGTTTATCGGAAGCGGAAATGCGCGACATCCGAGGCAATGATATTGCCATGATTTTTCAGGATCCGATGACAAGTCTGAATCCGGTATTTACGATTGGCGATCAAATCGTAGAAACAATTCGCCTACATATGAAGTTGAATAAAAAGAAAGCGCTATCAAGGGCGGTTGACTTGCTAAAGCAGGTCGGTATTCCGAGGGCGGAGCAAATTGTCAACGAATATCCGCACCGTCTGTCAGGTGGAATGCGACAGCGGGTAGTTATTGCGATGGCAATGGCATGTAACCCAAAGTTACTGATTGCAGATGAGCCGACGACGGCACTCGATGTAACCATCCAGGCGCAGATTCTGGACTTGATGCGCAAGCTTAAGAAAGACAACGGTACTTCAATTCTTATGATTACACATGACCTTGGCGTTGTAGCCGAGATGTGTGATCGGGTCGTTGTGATGTATGGCGGCAAGGTGGTCGAAGAGGCCGATGTGAATACGCTGTTTACAGCCCCATCGCATCCGTATACGAAGGGACTGCTGCAGTCCATTCCGTCAATTGATCAGGAGAAAGAATGGCTGGATTCAATTCCTGGTAACGTGCCGATACCGTCTGAGATGCCAGAAGGGTGCAAGTTTGCTCCGCGCTGTATATATGCGATGGAACGCTGCCAGACAGAAGAGCCAACATTGTATGAAATAGGCAATGGACAGAAGTCTCGTTGCTTCCTGGTAGAGGAGGGTGCAAGATATGACGGAAACACTATTGAAAGTAAGACATCTTAAGAAATATTTTCCGGTTCGCCAGGGGATTTTGCAGCGCACAATCGGATATGTCAAAGCGGTGGATGACATTGATTTTGATATTTTTCGGGGCGAGACGTTGGGATTGGTAGGGGAATCGGGCTGTGGCAAATCAACGACAGGCCGTTCGATTCTGCGGCTCATTGAACCGACTGACGGCGTCATCGAATTCGAAGGCCGGGATATTAGCAACGTTAAAAGTGGCAAGATGCGTACACTGTACCGGGACATGCAGTTGATTTTCCAGGACCCGTATGCATCGCTCAATCCGCGCAAGACTGTGGAGAAGCTGCTTGGTGAGCCGATGGCCGTACACGGCATGTATACACCGAGTGAGAGAAAGAAGCGGGTGCATGAATTGCTGGAAGTTGTAGGGCTCCATGCATACCATGCTGCGAGGTATCCTCACGAATTTTCCGGTGGACAGCGGCAACGAATTGGTATTGCGAGGGCCCTGGCTCTGCAGCCGAAGCTTGTTATTTGTGATGAACCGGTATCCGCATTGGATGTATCCATTCAATCGCAAGTGCTTAATTTGCTGAAGCAATTGCAGCAGGAGCTTGGTCTGACCTATTTGTTTATTGCCCACGATTTAAGTGTGGTCAAGCATATTAGCGATCGCATTGGAGTAATGTACCTGGGCCGTATAGTTGAACTCTCACACAAAAAAAGCCTTTACAGTAAGCCGCTTCACCCGTATACTCAGGCGCTGCTCTCCGCAGTACCCGTAGCGAATCCGCGCGAAAAGCGGGATCGTATTATTCTTGAAGGGGATGTGCCAAGCCCTGCCAACCCGCCTGGAGGTTGCACGTTTCATCCGCGTTGTTCGGCCTGTATGGATATCTGCCGAACGGAGCGTCCGCTACTCCGCGATTTTGGGGACGGGCATATGGTGGCTTGCCATTTATACAATCAATAAAACGTAAGGGAGAAAAAGGGGGACGATGAACATGGGGCATAGAAAGTATGGCAGAAAGACGATGGCAATTCTCTCAGCTATTCTATTGACCACATCATTGGGACTTGTGGCATGCGGCAGTGGCGACAAGGTGAAAGAGACGACGGGCAAACCGGCACAGGAACAGAAGGGAGGAACGCTGCTTTTTGCACGTGGCGGGGATTCCACGACGCTTGATCCGCAGAACAGTACGGAAGGCGAGACGACACGTGTAACGGACAATATCTTTGATACGCTCGTTCAATATAAGAAGGACAGTACAGAAGTTGAGCCGGCATTGGCAACCCAATGGGAAAGCAGTCCAGACGGTAAAATATGGACATTCACCCTGCGTGAAAACGTGAAATTCCACGACGGTACGGAGTTTGACGCGAATTCGGTAAAATTCAACTTCGACCGTATGTTGGACAAGAGTAATGAATACCACGTGGGCGGTAACTTTGATTACGTCATCAGTCAATTCACTGCCTTTAAAGGCGAGCCAGGTGCCGTGATTAAAGAAGTAAAGGTATTGGACAAAAACAAAATACAATTCATTCTGAATGTACCGCAAGCTCCATTCCTTGCCAATATCGCGATGCCATTCTTTGCGATTGAGAGTCCGGAGGCTATTAAGAAACATAAAGACAAGATTGGTCAGCATCCAGTCGGCACAGGACCTTACAAGTTCGTAGAGGGTGGCTGGAAGCCAAATGACACGATTACGCTGGAAAAAAACAAGGAATATTGGAAAGGCGAACCGATACTCGACAAAATTATCTTTAAGGTTATTCCTGATAATACGGCGCGTCTTACTGCGCTCAAATCCGGTGAAGTAGATCTTATTGATGGCATGAATCCGTCTGATGCAGCGATTGTGGAATCGGACAAAAATTTGACGCTGTATGAACGTCCGTCAATGAACGTCGGCTATCTCTCCTTCAATACGGAGAAAAAGCCATTTGATAATCCAAAAGTGCGCCAGGCATTGGCTATGGCAGTGGATAAACGAGGACTGGTCGATGCGTTCTTCGCAAAGCGGGGACAGCCGGCGACGAATGCGCTGCCACCGTCCATCTGGGGCTATAACAAAGAATTGGAAGCAAAGGACTATAAATACGATTTAGAAAAAGCGAAGCAACTGTTGGCTGAAGCTGGCTATCCGAATGGCTTCGAGACGGATCTATGGGCAATGCCTGTATCTCGTCCGTACATGCCACAGCCGCAAAAAATTGCTGAATCCATTCAAGCTGACTTTGCGAAAATCGGTGTAAAAACAAAACTTGTCTCCATGGAATGGGGGACCTATTTGAAGAAGACAAAGAACGGCGAGCACACAATGGCATTGCTTGGCTGGACCGGAGACAATGGAGACCCGGATAACTTCCTGTATGTGTTGCTAGACAAGGATAACGCCAAGCCGCCGGCTGCACAGAATATCTCGCTCTACAAAAATGAAAAAGTGCATGAACTGCTGATTAAAGCTCAAACGACACCGGATCAGAAGGTGCGTGAAGATTTGTATAAGCAAGCGCAGGAAATTATTCTCAATGACGCTCCAATGGTTCCGTTTGTACATTCCACACCGGTACTGGCAAGTTCCAGCAAGGTTAAAGGCTATGTGCCGCATGCAACCGGTTCGGAAAAATTGAATGATGTATCAATTGAAAAGTAGGTAGCAAAGCATCGTTATTCATGGGTGCATGCGAAAGCCGCATGCACTCTTTTTCCGACTTCTTAAGGCAGGTGAAGAATATGTTTTCATATATTATCCGCCGGCTGCTGCACCTTATTCCCGTCCTAATCGGGATGTCGCTCGTTGTATTTGCCATTATTCATGCGATTCCCGGCGACCCGGCATTGATGATTTTGGGCGAACACGCGACACCGGGAGCACTGGAGGCCCTTAGGGCGAAGTTGCATTTGAATGAACCTCTGTATCAGCAATATTTTTATTATATGCTTGATATTTTACAGGGGGACCTTGGGGAATCGCTCCGTACGAAGCAGGCGATTAGCCTGGAGATTGGTGCCTATTTGACCGCAACGATTGAGTTGGCAATTGCGGCGCTTATCTTTGCAATTGTTGTCGGAGTAAATGCAGGTATCATCGCGGCGTGGAAGCGTGCTTCCTGGTTTGACTATATTGCTATGCTAGTAGCCCTTGTTGGCGTGTCGATGCCCGTTTTCTGGCTCGGGTTGATGGAACAATGGGTATTCGTAGATAAACTGGATTTACTGCCATCGACTGGCCGATTCAATCCACGTGAGCCGGTGGATGGAATTACGGGCTTCTATGTGCTGGATACGATTCTTTCGGGTAACTGGGCAGGCTTGAAGGATGTTGTTTTGCACCTCATTCTGCCAAGCATTGCGCTTGGAACCATTCCAATGGCGATTATTGCGCGCATGACGCGTTCGTCTATGCTTGAAGTGATGAAATCAGATTATATCCGTACGGCTCGCGCCAAAGGATTACGTGAGTTTTGGGTGATATACAAACACGCGCTGCGCAATGCGTTTGCGCCTGTGTTGACCGTTATTGGCCTTCAGCTCGGTTCGTTGCTCGGAGGAGCCATACTCACCGAAACGATTTTCGGCTGGCCGGGCGTTGGGCGCTATATTAATGATGCCATTGCTTTCCGCGATTATCCGGTTGTGCAATCCGGCGTTTTGGTTATTGCGTTCCTGTTTGTCATGATCAATCTGGTTGTCGATATTTTATACGCTTATATCGATCCACGCATTCAATACAAGTAGGGGGTGGCAGCATGCAGTCGACAGCGCAGGTGAATACGCAGGCGGCAGGCCCGGTGCGGACTCGGCAGAGTTCCCCCTGGCGCGATGCCTGGTATCGGTTAAAAAAGCAAAAAACCGCTCTGATCGGTTTGTTCGTTATTATATTTTTTATCGTTGTAGGGCTGCTGGCTCCTGTGATTACAAGCCAGCCCTGGGATGGACAGAATCTTGCAGATAAGTTAAAGCCGCCAAGTGCCCAGCATTGGTTTGGGACGGACGATTTAGGGCGCGATATTTTTACACGGGTCATTTATGGCGCGCGCATCTCGCTCTGGGTTGGATTTTTCTCTGTTGTCGGCTCGATTGTCATTGGCACGTCTATGGGGCTTGTTGCTGGATATTATGGACGTTGGGTGGATACAATTATTTCCAGGCTATTTGATATTATTCTGGCGTTTCCAAGCATCCTTTTAGCCATTGCCATCGTTACGATTCTTGGTCCGGGGCTTTCTAATGCCCTTATTGCGATCGCTGTTATTAATGTGCCGACGTACGGGCGGCTCGTGCGTTCGCGTGTACTTAGTATCAAAGAAGAAGAATACGTGACGGCAGCAAAAGTATTGGGAATGTCGCACGCAAGGATACTCTTCTCCCATATTCTGCCCAATAGCATGGCGCCGATTATCGTACAGGGAACGCTCGGTGTTGCCACCGCAGTGCTGGAAGCGGCCGCGCTTGGTTTTCTAGGGCTTGGTGCACAAGCCCCCCAGCCTGAATGGGGCAAGATGATCGCTGATTCAAGGCAATACATTACCGCTGCATACTGGACGGTTTTATTTCCTGGATTGGCAATTATGCTAACTGTGCTCGGATTTAACTTATTCGGAGATGGGCTTCGGGACGCTCTTGATCCGAAAATGAAACAATAAAACTAAAAGGCGTGGGATATTCCACGCCTTTTAGTTTGTCAAGCCATTATAAAGGCCTAACCGGTACACAAATATCTACAGCCATTTTGCCTTCTGGCAGTTTACAATTTTCAGGAATTTATATTTATATGTCCCGCGGTGTGAGGTGGATAAACGCGCACAGCACCGAGTTCATGCACCGGGGTTAGGATTGGCTGTGTATCCGCGCTCTAGATTGTGAAAATATTAGTGCTCCCACCCTCTTGAAAAACTGGTATGATAAATATGTTATCCAAAAATTCATTCGTACATAGTATGAAGAGAATAGAGAACGCATAAGTATCAGTCGTTCCTGCTGTGTTTGGGAACAGGCTATGCAAGAGAATAAAGGAGGACATTGCGGGTGTCAAACAAGCGGAAAGTAGGCCTGATTTACGGGGGAAAATCAAGTGAGCACGAAGTATCTGTCCATACAGCCCTGTCTGTTATCAACGCGGTTGATAAAGCGCGGTATGAAGTGCTTCCGATATATATTGATGTGAATGGACAATGGGTACAGGGGCCTTGGATTGAACGCGAAATTACCCATGTGAACGAATTGCGTTTTACTCTGAAAGACTACCAGGCGCCGAACGTATTCACGCTTAACAATACGGTGGATGTTGTATTCCCGGTCATTCACGGGCCAAACGGAGAGGATGGTACGCTCCAAGGATTTCTTGAGCTCATCGATGTACCGTATGTCGGCTCCGGTGTACTTGGTTCATCAGTTGGAATGGACAAAATCATGATGAAAGAGGTATTCGGGAATGCAGGCTTGCCACAGGGCAAATATAAAAGCTATCTGCGCAGTGAACTGGAAACGAATTTTGAAGCGATTTGCAATGATATTGAAGCGGAAATCGGACTCCCGTGCTTTGTTAAACCAGCCAATATGGGATCAAGCGTGGGCATCAGCAAGGCAAAAAATCGTCAGGGTCTTGTAGAAGCGTTAAGGTTAGCTGCTCGTTTTGATAGAAAAGTAATCGTAGAAGCGTTCATCTCTGGACGTGAACTGGAAATTGGTGTGCTTGGTAATGAATATCCTGACACTTCCGTTGTAGGGGAGATCGTGTCTGGTAATGAATTTTATGATTATGAAGCGAAATACAAAAGCAATAACACTCGTCTTGATATCCCGGCAAATGTACCGGATAGTGTAGTATCCCGGATGAAAAAGCTTGCCGCACAAGCATTTCTTGCTCTGGATTGCAGTGGTTTATCCCGCGTCGACTTCTTCTGGGATGAAGCGAAAGATGAGCTGTACATTAATGAAATCAATACGATGCCAGGCTTTACTCCATTCAGTATGTACCCGATGCTGTGGAAGGAAGCGGGTGTGCCGTACGCCGAATTGATTGATCGTCTCATTGATTTCGGAATTGAACGGCATGAAGAGAAAAAAGCCAACGCACTTGTGGCGGAACAGTTTAACGATTAATACATTCATTAAAGGGAAGAGGCTCTGTTTTTATCCGCAAACAGGGCCTCTTCCCTTTTAATTTGTACACTGATGTATTAACGTAGTTTATCGAGTAGTGTCTCCAGAGCCATACCGCGTGAAGCCTTTAGTAGAAGGGCGATATCCGGACTTTTGAATGTTTCCAGGTAGATAGACGCTTCTTCTTTATCTGCAAAATATTTTGCCTTAGTCCCATAGCTTTCTGCAAGGTGTTTTGCATCGTTGCCGATGGCAATCACTTCAAAGATGCCTTCCATTGTTTTTAGTTCTTCGCCGACCTGGCGATGATATGCTGCACTTTGCTTGCCCAATTCGAACATATCGCCAAGTACGAGTACTTTTTTGCGTTCCGGATAAATGGACAGGAACGTTTTAATAGATGCGATCATTGAAGACGGGCTGGCATTGTATGCATCGTTAATAATCAACAGTCCGTTTGCGCCGTCTATGCGCTCAAAGCGCATCGTAGAGATTGATAGCGTGGCAAGTCGTTCCACGATTTCTCCGGTCGAAATGCCGAGCTGCATAGCGATGAAAATGCAGGGGAGTACATTTGAGATGTTGTGCTCACCGAATAACGGCATAAAGCAGTTGAATTGCTCGCCTTCGTTCGTAGTAACAATGAAATGACTTCCATTCTCGTCAAATGAAATATTGGACGCTATAATATCGGCTACACGAGATTTCTCCCCTTCATGGTGTACATGATAAAAGAACGTTTTGCCGGGGTTCAAATGTGCCAGGTTGGCTACTAGCTCGTCATCTTGATTCAAACAGGCGAAGCCTTGAGGGTTTGTGTGGCCCAGAATCTCGCCTTTTGCCTGTGCGATCATCTCTTTAGACTCGAAAAACTCTATATGGGCGTCATTGACATTTGTAATAACGCTGAAGGTTGGACGCACCATACCTGCGAGGAAATCAATTTCGCCCGCATGATTCATCCCAAGCTCAAGCACGGCTGCATCCGTATCGGGTGTGATCTGCAGCAACGAGAGCGGCACCCCAAGATGGTTGTTGAAGTTTTTGTATGTTTTATATACTTTTTTCTGCCCTGACAGTAAGTGTGCCAGAATGTCTTTTGTGGTCGTTTTTCCGTTGCTTCCGGTAATAGCGGCGATCGGCAGGTATAAGCGATTGCGGTGGATACGCGCAATTTGCTGGAATGCTTTTTCCGTATTTCCAACCAGAATGAGTGCGAATGATTTTGCAAGCCCAGCTTGCCGGGCTTTAGCCTCATCGGAGACAAAAGCGGCGACCGCACCTGTTTGTGCCGCTTTCGGCAAGAATTCGTGTCCGTCCCGCGCACCGCCGGTCAGTGCTACAAACAATGCGCCGTCCCCAAGCTTACGCGAATCAAAATGTACAGATGTAATCTTTGTGTGTTCGTTCCCTTGAAGCAAGGTTCCCTCCGTAATTTCCATTATCTCTTTTACGGTAAACATACAGGATGTCCTCCCTGTTTTTGCTTTTTGTCATGATACATACCTATTATAACTCTATTTGCGTCCAAGAAGATGCCCCCATCTTCCTGTTCGTTAAAAAGTGAAAAAATGGTCTTTCGAGGTTGACCTACCTATCCCTGTATAATATAATGTTTTTTGACGACTTTTGGAGATGTTTCTCTTCTCGGGTCGTCACCGATGGTTAAGGCGGAGGGAGGGGAAACAAATGGCAGAAGTTCGTGTACGTAAAAACGAGTCGTTAGACCAAGCGCTACGTCGATTCAAACGTGACTGCTCCAAAGATGGCGTTCTTGCTGAAGTTAAAAAACGCAGACACTATGAGAAGCCAAGCATTAAACGCAAGAAGAAGTCTGAGGCAGCGCGTAAGCGCAAGTTTTAGGAGGAACAGTTAATGAGACTCGTCGATCGTCTTACCGATGATATGAAGCAAGCGATGAAAGATAAAGACAAGCTCAAACTTTCCGTTATCCGGATGGTTAAATCTTCTATTAAGAATGAGGAGATCAACCAGGGGAAAGAACTGTCTGACGATGAAGTGCTTACTGTCTTGACTCGTGAGCTAAAGCAAAGACGCGATTCCCTCCAAGAATTCGAAAAAGCTGGTCGTGATGACCTCGCGGCATCCGCACGAGATGAAATTAATATACTTATGGAATATATGCCTGAGCAATTGAGTGAAGAAGAAATCCGTGCACTGGTGAATGAAATCATTCAGCAAACCGGCGCTTCTTCGAAGAAAGACATGGGAAAAGTGATGGGCGCGCTAATGCCTAAGGTAAAAGGTCGCGCTGACGGAACCCTGGTTAGTAAGGTCGTTCAGGAATCTTTGTCATAAGGTGTATAAAGCCCCGCCTGTATTATGCAGGTGGGGCTTTTATATATGAATAAGAAAGCGATATCTACTTTCTTCCGACAATATCCGGAAAAATATAAACAGTTAGCAAAAGGGAGGTGGAGTACAACCACCTCCTTTACTTATTTGTGTTTGCACAGACTCCTTCCCTGCTGTTTTTCCCCTTCATATTTTCTTTTGCGGGAGCATAGTGTGAAGATAGAGAGTCGTATCATTCTTTCGGAGAATTGATGCGGAAAGGGGGCTTGCTCATGAGAAAATGGAGCGAAAAATGGCGGCGGTTTGCGACTGGTGCACTTGATATGCCGCAGGACTTAACGATGGAGATGCCCCGCATTACAATGATTGGTCAGTTGCAGATGTATATCGAAAATCATCGCGGAGTCCTTTGGTTCAGCAATCAGGAGCTCCGTTTGCTTTTAACGAAAGGGCAGTTATTAATTCGGGGACAAAATCTTGTAATCCGGGCCATTTTACCGGAAGAAGTGCTGGTAGAAGGTGTCGTGGATCAGGTCGTATTTCTGGATGAATAGAGAGGAGAGACGGTGATGAAGCACGGAGAAAATTGGTTTCGGGGGTATCTTGTCCTGAGGGTGCGCGGAAAGCGTATTGAACGTTTCTTAAATCGAATTGTAGGACAAGGTATTCAAGTATGGGACATTCGACGAAACGGGGAAGAGGCGTACTTAAGCCTTCCGCTCGAATCTTTCCGCAGCATCAAGCCGTTTCTTAAAGAAACCGGATGCCGCAGCCGTGTTGTCCGGCGGATTGGTTTCCCCTTTTTTCTGCGAAAAATGTGGACGCGCTCTATGTTTGCGGTAGGGATTGTCATATTTTTCATCGGCATTTATTTCTTGTCCAACATCGTCTGGAGCATACAAGTGGTTGGCAATGAGAAAATTCCAGCCCATCAGATTAAACAAGCTGCAGAACAAGCCGGTGTCAGACAAGGAGCGTTTATTTTTCGGCTCCCTGAAGCGGAGCAAATGCAGCGCGACCTTATGAAGCGGCTTCCGCAGGCATCATGGATCGGCTTCGAGATGAAAGGAACGACCGCTGTCATTCGTGTTGTTGAGAAGGTGATGCCTGAGAAAAAGGAAAGTCCTGGTCCGAGACACATTGTTGCCACCAAAAAAGCAGTCATCCATTCTATCTTTGCAGAACGTGGACGGCCTATGGTCCGAATTAATGATTGGGTCAAGCCTGGAGATGTGCTTATTTCCGGTGTATTGGGAGGGGAAGAGCACTCTGTACTCGTACCGGCAGGTGGACGGGTAGAGGGGGAGACATGGTATGAATCTTCGGTCGTTGTGCCACTGAAACAGAAACGGCCGATACTAACCGGGGAAAGCTATACGAATCGTTATGTAATGTTTGGCAAATATGCAGTCAAAATCCAGGGTTTTACTGCTAAGCCGTATGTTCAGTCCGTTAAAACCGAGGATACGGGTTGGATAACATTCGGAAAAAAATCTTTCCCGCTTGGGATTAAGAAAGAAGTCATACGCCAAAGTGAGTGGCTTGATATTACATTGACCGAAAAAGAAGCCAAAGAAACAGGAATAAAATACGCAAAGGAAAATCTGATAAAACAAGTGAAAAAAGGCGGTTATATTAAGGCGGAAAAAGTTTTGCACGAGAAGCAAGAGAATGGTAAAGTTTATATGAAGATTCATTTTGTTGTAGTGGAAGATATTGCAGCAGAGCAGCCTATTACCTACGAAGGAGAATGAGGTCTTTTGCATGTAGAAGAGACAAGCAAAACCATACACCTTGAAAGTGCGGAGGAAGCCAGCCAGCTTTTTGGTCCGCATGATTCCTATCTGAAAGAAATCGAAAATGCAACACCGGCGCACATATTTGCTCGAAGTGAAGAAATCACTATCTCTGGCCTTGCTCAGGAGGTAGAGCGGAATGCCCGCCTGATTGAAGTACTGGCATCGCTTCTGCGTCGAGGAATCAAGCTTTCTCCGCAGGATGTGCTGTACGCGATTCAATTGTCCAAGGAGGATGCGCTGGAAGAGTTAATGGAGTTGTATGAACAACCTATTGCTACTTCTGTTAAGGGGAAACCCATCCGTGTCAAAACGCTTGGACAGCGTCATTATGTTACCTCTATTAAGAAAAAGGATATCGTGTTCGGCATCGGCCCGGCCGGTACGGGAAAGACGTACCTTGCTGTAGTTATGGCCGTAACAGCTCTCAAGGCTAATCGTGTTAAACGAATTGTACTGACGCGTCCCGCTGTGGAAGCAGGGGAGAATCTGGGCTTTCTGCCGGGAGATCTGCAGGAGAAGGTGGACCCGTATTTGCGTCCTCTGTATGATGCGTTGCAGGATTTGCTTAGCACGGAGAACATGGCGAAATACATGGAACGGGGCATCATTGAAGTTGCACCATTGGCGTATATGCGTGGGCGGACGCTTGATGATTCGTTCATCATTCTTGACGAAGCACAGAATACGACGCCTGAGCAAATGAAGATGTTTTTGACGCGGCTTGGTTTTGGCTCCAAAATGGTCATCACGGGAGATGTAACTCAGGTCGACTTGCCGCGTGGTAAAAAATCCGGATTGCAGGATGCATGCCGGAAGCTTGAAGGAATTGAAGGCATTTCTTTTGTGTATTTGACTGGAATGGACGTAGTGCGCCATCCGCTGGTGCAAAAAGTCATTACTGCCTATGAGCAGGAAAGCGAGACCTAGCTTTGGAACGGGCTAGGCGTCTTGCAAGAAGGGGTTGTACGACATGAAAGCAAGTCTACGGCGGCTGCATCTCTCTGTCCCGGAGTCGTGGAAAACAAACATAACGATTCGTCGGTTGCTGTTTCTCTTCCTAGGACTGATGATTTATTTGCCGCTTATGGGAGATGTCCTGCCTAAAACGTTCGATTTAAACGTCAATACCGTAAGCGATGTCACACTGACGGCGCCTGTAACTGTTGAGGATAGCGAAGCGACTGAACAGGCGCGTGCCAAGGCAATCAGTGAAGTGCAGCCCGTATATTCGCGCGATGACACGATTACGATGCATCAGGTAAAGCTCGTCTCATTCATTTATAAAAAAGCGGGTGAATTGGCGGCCCGTCAGGATATGGCTCCAGAAGCCAAGCTGAAAGAATTGAAGGAGAATATCCCGTTTTCCTTATCTGCAGATACCATGCAATCGCTTCTGACAATGCCTGCTCCTGCATTGAATGCAGCGGCTCAGGAAACGAATAAAGTGGTAACGTCCATCATGCAGAAGGGAATTGATAAGAAAACAGCTTCCGATCCGGAAGTCATTCAGCAGTTGGTTAATCAGCAGATTGTACTGGTCGATCTTGATAGCAAATCGCGCAGGGTGGTGCGCGAAGTAGCGATGCCGAGCATTGCGCCAAATGTGACGATTAATGAAGAGTCAACCAACACGCTTAAGGAAACAGTGCGTCGTTCGGTGAAGCCGATTATGATTTATAAAGGAGAAGTATTGGTCGAGAAGGATCAATACATTTCTGAAGAGGTGTATCGCAAGCTGAATGCGGCAGGACTTCTGGAACGCAATGCCAGCAAGCTACCATTCCTGGGGCTTGCGCTGTTAGTAGCCTTTAGTGTGCTGTTTCTTCGTACGTATATAGCTCAGGCGCATCGCAAAATTTATAAAAGCAATGCGCATATTCTGATGTTGTCGCTCATTATTTTCCTAAATATTATTTTTATGAAAATCATGAGCAGCTTCAGTACGATTGACTTTTTCTCGCCCGGCTACGGCGTTCCGATTGCGCTTGGTTCGATGCTGATTGCTATTCTTCTGGATACGCAGCTCGCCATTGTTTGCAGCGTTCTGTTCGCTTTTGCCGCAGGCATTATATTCAACTTCGAGAGTTTGCTTCCGGTTGATTTCCGCTATGCACTGTACGGATTTCTGAGCGGTGTGGCCGGTGCGTATTCATTGGGTAAGGCGACGAAGCGGACGCGAATTCTTCAGGCGGGATTCTTCGTGTCTGCAATGAACATCATAGCGATTTCTGCTTTGTATTTGTTAGTGTCTTCAACAGGAAGCTGGCGGGAGTTGCTGAATGAATATGCTTTCGGTGCGATTAGCGGTTTACTGGCAGCGATACTGGCCATCGGCTTCCTGCCCTTCTTTGAAGGACTATTCGGTATTTTATCGCCGATGCGCTTGATTGAGCTATCCAGCCCGAACCAGCCCCTTCTGCGCCGAATGCTGATGGAGACACCAGGCACCTACCACCACAGCATGATGGTAGCCAGTCTATCGGAAGCAGCGTGCGAAGCGGTAGGAGCAGACGGGTTATTGGCCCGGGTTGGTGCCTACTATCATGATGTAGGCAAGATGAAACGTCCGCATTTCTTTATTGAGAATCAGATTAACAGGGATAATCCGCATGATACGCTGGCGCCTGGCCTCAGCAAACGCATCATTATTGCCCATGTGGAAGATGGTGTGCGTATTCTTGAGGAGAATGGATTGCCAAAGCAGATTATCGATTTCGCACAGCAGCATCATGGTACGACGCTATTGAAGTTTTTCTACCATAAGGCGGCTAAAGCATCCGAGACACCAATTCCAGAATCGGAGTATCGTTATCCGGGTCCGAAAGCGCAGACGCGGGAGACGGCGATTGTAGGCATTTGCGACAGCGCCGAAGCAGCGGTGCGTTCGATGTCCCATCCGACTCCCGAGAGCATCGAAACATTGGTACGCCGCATTATTGCCGACCGGCTTGAAGATGGACAATTTAATGAATGTGACTTGACCATGCAGGAGCTTGAACGTGTAGCGCAGACAATCTGCGAGACGCTGCAAGGATTTTTCCATAACCGGATCGAGTATCCGGACGATAAACAGATGGCGGTGAAGCAAGCATGAGCATAGAGATAGAATTCATCCAGGAATATGAGCCAGAGCTATCTGAGGAGCTGCTCGATCTTATACGCCGGGTGCTCGAAGAAGCGGCGCGTGCGGAGGAGGTCGAAGGAGAGCTGACGGTGACATTTGTCGGTAATGAACGGATTCATGAACTGAATCGGGATTATCGGGGAATTGACCGTCCGACTGATGTGCTTTCGTTTGCGATGAATGAAGAAGGTGAAGATGAGATGGAGATTTTTCTTGATGAGGAAATGGATGATATGCCGAATATGTTAGGTGATATTATCATCTCCATTCCAAAAGCACAGGAGCAGGCCGAAGAATATGGGCATTCTTTCGAACGGGAGATGGGTTTTCTTGCAGTACATGGCTTTCTTCATCTGAACGGGTATGATCATGAGACGGAGTCGGAAGAGCGTGAGATGTTTGGCCGGCAGGAAGAGATCCTGAATCGGGTGCGCCTTACGCGCGAATAGGCGGGGAGCAATGTGAGAAACAAAAATGAGTGGCAGCGGTTGAAGCGCAGCTTCTTCTATGCTATCTGCGGAATACGCGAGACTGTGAAGACTCAGCGAAACATGCAAATCCATGTTATCATGGCGTTGCTTGTACTCCTTTTGGGATGGTTTCTGGCCATTCCGAAAGGAGATGTTTTGCTGGTCTTTTTTTCTGTTTTTCTTGTGCTTATTTTGGAGACCGTAAATACTGCAATCGAAAAAGCTGTCGATTTGACGATAGGTGATACGTTCCATCCGCTGGCAAAAGCGGCGAAAGATGCGGCGGCGGGTGCGGTGCTGTTCGGAGCGATCTTGTCGGTACTGGTAGGGATTTATGTGTTTTTGGAACCGCTGTGGCAGTTCATACAGAACGGAGAAAGAAGGGTAATACATACAGAAGAGCGGGGCGAGATAGCCTTTCTCTTGATCGTCGCCCTGATGTTCATCTTTGTTGTTTGGCTGTTGGTGGAATGTTTTCGCCCGGAAAAAAAGGAGGAAGATTGAAATGGACAATCAAGCGCTGCTTAAGGAAGCGATGAAAGCACGCCAAAAAGCGTATACACCTTATTCCCAGTTTAAAGTGGGCGCAGCTCTTCTAACGAAAGAAGGAAAGGTGTATCATGGATGCAATGTGGAAAACGCCGCATATTCCTTATGCAACTGTGCGGAGAGAACAGCATTATTCGCTGCATATGCCCAGGGCGATCTTGAATACAAGCGCCTGGCTATTGTAGCTGATACTCCGGGACCGTGCTCACCTTGTGGCGCATGTCGTCAGGTAATCTCTGAACTGTGTCCACCGCAGATGGAGGTTGTGATGAGTAACCTGACCGGAGACACCAAGATTATGACTGTGGCAGAACTTCTGCCCGGTGCATTCAATCAGGAGGACTTGAATGGATAACAAAGGGTATAAATCAGGATTCGTAGCTATCGTTGGCCGCCCAAATGTAGGGAAGTCGACGCTAATGAATTATATTGTCGGACAAAAAGTTGCAATTATGTCAGACAAACCACAGACGACGCGGAATAAAATTCGTGCCGTCTACACATCCGAAGAAGGCCAGATTATTTTTTTGGACACACCCGGTGTTCATAAACCAAAATCAAAGCTTGGTAATTACATGAACCGCATGGTGGAGAATGCGCTGCGTGAAGTAGATGTTGTTTTGTTCCTGGTAGACGCATCGGAGAAGCTGGGACCCGGTGACGAATACATTATCGAGAAGCTGAAAGAAGTGAAAACGCCAGTATATCTCGTTATTAATAAAATTGATAAAGTGCATCCAGAGGAGCTTCTGCCATTCATTGATCAGTACAAAGAACTGTATGCGTTTGAAGAAATTGTACCGGTTTCTGCGCTCCAGGGGAATAACGTCAATCGCTTAATGGAGCAATTGCTTGCAAAGCTGCCGGAAGGGCCTCAATATTATCCTGAGGATCAAATTACAGATCATCCGGAGCGATTCGTCGTAGCGGAGCTAATTCGGGAGAAGATTCTGCATCTTACCCGCGAAGAAGTGCCTCATTCCATCGCTGTTGTTATTGAACAGATGAAACCGAGGGAAGATAACGAGCATCTTATTGATATTTATGCTACAATTTATACAGAACGACCTACGCAGAAGGGAATTCTTGTCGGCAAGCAAGGTTCGATGATGAAAGAAATCGGTATGCGTGCCAGAGAAGACATTGAGAGGCTGCTAGGAACCAAGGTATATCTTAACTTGTGGATTAAAGTAAAGAAAGATTGGCGCAATCAGGAGAATATGTTCAAGAATTTCGGCTTTTATGATGAAGAGTAGCCATGGAACTGGTAAAACTTCCAATGGATAGCGTATTTTGCGCCGGGCCATGATAATAATAAGGTTTCGTCACTCATGCTTTATCTTTTCCGAAAGGGTGGATACGAATGATAAAGGAATTTTTCTGGCATTATTTTGCCCAGACAGGTAGTATCGATGCCTATTTGTTGTATACGGAGCATGAAGACGCGTTATTCCCGGAAGATGGCCTGGATTTTGAGAGCACTGTTGCAGAAGAACCTTCGAATGTGAAATAACTATGAGAAGCGCCAATAGAGGAGAATACACGGATGATTGGAAAAGCGGAGGGGATCGTAGTCCGTACCACCGATTATGGTGAGGCGAATAAGATTTTAACCGTTTATACGCGAGAGGCAGGAAAAGTTAGTATTATGGCCCGGGGCGCAAAAAAATCGAAAAGCCGTTTTACAGCCGTATCGCAATTATTTACGTACGGCTATTTTCTTTACAGGGCTGGTTCAGGTATGGGTTCGCTTCAGCAGGGGGATCTCATTAATTCATTCCGTACTGTTCGGGAAGATTTGACGAAAACGGCGTATGCTGTATATTTAGCTGAACTGCTTGATCGTTTGACTGAAGACAAGGAACCGAATCAATATTTGTTTGAGATGCTATTATATGCATTGAAGTGGATGGAGGAAGGCAAAGACCCTGAGATTATTGCCCGCCTATTTGAGATGAAGATGTTGTATGTAGCCGGGTGTCGCCCACAGTTCGATGTATGTAGAGGCTGTGGTGTGGAGAAAGCGCCGTTTTTCGTCAGCATTCATGAAGGGGGCTTCGTCTGCCAGTCGTGCCAGCGGGATGATCCGTCTTTGTTGGCGGTAAGTCCGGGAACGGTCAGAATTCTTCGTTTGCTACAGCATATTAACATGCCCCAGCTCGGTAATGTAAGTGTGAAGGCAGAAACCAAGGAACAGCTTCGCCGCGTTTTATATGCATTTCTTGAGGATTGTACAGGATTGTATCTGAAATCTCGGCGTTTTCTGGACCAGCTTGAGCAAATGGGGCTAGGGTCCGTATTGGAATAGACACAGAACAAGAGTTGACAAGTGTGGAAATCATCGTTTATATTTATGTACAAAATCCAATAGCGTAAATAAGGCGCAATGAAGGAGAAGAGTAACCAGTCAGGAGTGGACATAAGCGAGTCGGGGATGGTGTAAGCCCGATGGCACATGCTGGTGAACGGCGCTCCCGAGCGTATTTGTATACAAGAGTGGATCGGTTTATGCATTTGTTGTGGGTACACGCAAGGTAAATCGTTCAAATAGGGTGGAACCGCGGGAATTGAACTCCCGTCCCTATGTTGTATGAGTAATCCTCGTACGACATAGGGACGGGAGTTTTTGATTTTTGTCATTTCCTGCACCATCTTCAATTAAAGTAAAACTTCATTTGGAAAACGGGCATTCCTTGTGCCTTTCGTTTTCCTCTCTACACTTTTATAGAAGAAAAGAGGTACGATTTATGAATTTCCAGGACATTATTTTGTCGCTGCAAAATTTTTGGGCCAAACAGAATTGCCTCATTGTACAGCCGTATGATGTAGAAAAAGGCGCTGGTACAATGAATCCAATGACTTTTCTGCGCTCTATTGGCCCCGAACCATGGAACGTAGCATATGTAGAGCCTTCCCGCCGCCCAGCGGACGGACGCTATGGAGAAAATCCAAATCGTTTATATCAGCATCATCAGTTTCAGGTCATTATGAAGCCATCACCGGATAATATTCAGGAATTGTATCTGGATAGCTTGCGCGAGCTTGGTATTGACCCGTTGCAGCATGATATCCGCTTCGTGGAAGACAATTGGGAGTCTCCTACATTAGGTGCATGGGGACTCGGATGGGAAGTATGGCTTGATGGTATGGAGATTACGCAGTTCACCTATTTCCAACAGGTTGGTAGCATTGATTGTAATCCTGTCGCAGTAGAGATTACATATGGTCTCGAACGTCTTGCCTCCTATATTCAGGATAAGGAAAATGTATTCGATCTAGAATGGGTTAACGGCTTTACATACGGAGACGTATTCAAACAGGCCGAGTATGAGCATTCCAAATATACGTTTGAAGTATCGGACGCCAAGATGTTATTTGATTTGTTCTCTACGTACGAAGCGGAAGCAAAACGCTGTATGGAGCAGAAGCTTGTGCTCCCTGCCTATGACTATGTGCTGAAGTGTTCCCATGTCTTCAACCTGCTTGATGCGCGTGGTGCGATTAGCGTAACTGAGCGTACCGGTTATATTGCTCGCGTACGGAATCTGGCCCGTGAAGTGGCGCACACATATTATCAAGTTCGGGAAGAACTCGGATTCCCGATGTTGAAAAGGGAGGTCTAAGCCATGAGCAGAACGCTACTCTTGGAGATTGGAACAGAAGAAATGCCGGCTCGCTTCGTTGCGGGCGCATGTGAACAATTAAAAGAGAAGGTAGAGAAATGGCTGAGTACAAACCGTATCTCCTATGGTGAAGTACAAAGCTTTGGAACGCCCCGCCGTTTTGCGGTAATGATTAAAGATGTAAACGAGCAGCAAGACGATATTAATGAAGAGCTGCGTGGTCCGGCTAAAAAAATCGCAGTAGATGAAAAGGGGGATTGGACGAAAGCTGCGCTCGGTTTCGCACGTGGCAAGGGACTTGCCCCAGATGATTTGTACTTACAGGAAGTCGGCGGCATAGAGTATGTATTTGCCCGCAAACATCAGGCAGGCCAGTCGACAATGGATTTGCTGCCGCAGCTCAAAGATATTGTGGCAGGTCTTTCCTTCCCGAAAAACATGCGTTGGGGAGCGTATGAGCTTCGTTTTGTTCGTCCGATACGCTGGATTGTAGCATTGTTCGGTGAAGATGTAATCAGAATACAGATTACTGACGTAGAATCAGGCAAAGAAACACAGGGCCATCGCTTTCTTGGTCAGCCGACGAGGGTTGAGAAACCGGAGGACTATGTAAGTACCCTGGCTGCTCAATACGTGTTGGTGGACCCGGAAGAGAGAAAAAGTCGTATTCTGGCCCAGATTAAGAAACTAGAAACGGAAAAGGGCTGGACTGTTCCGATTGATGAAGGATTGTTGGATGAGGTTATTCATCTGGTTGAGTATCCAACTGTATTGTTCGGAAGCTTTGAAGAAGAATATCTGGAAATCCCACAGGAGGTTCTTGTTACCTCGATGCGTGAACATCAGCGCTATTTCCCGGTGCAGAATGATAAAGGGGAGCTTTTGCCACACTTTATTACCGTGCGTAACGGAGATGACCGCGATCTTGCGACAGTAGCACGTGGTAATGAGAAGGTTCTTCGTGCCCGTCTTTCTGATGCCCGTTTCTTCTACCAAGAAGATCAGAAGATGAAGATTGAAGATGCATTAGCTCGCCTGGAGAATGTTGTATTCCATGAAGAATTGGGTACAATCGGTGATAAAATCCGCCGTGTTCAGGAAGCGGCAGCCATTATTGGAGATGCGGCCAAGCTGTCTGCTGCAGAGAAGGAAAAATTACAGCGTGCAGCTACTATTAATAAATTTGATCTGGTAAGCCAAATGGTATACGAATTCCCGGAACTTCAGGGTATTATGGGTGAGCGTTATGCCCGTCTAGCAGGTGAAGATGAGACGGTAGCGCATGTGATATTTGAGCATTATTTGCCACGCTTTGCCGGAGATAGGCTTCCTGAGACGAATGAAGGCGCGGTATTGAGCATCGCGGATAAGCTGGATACGATTGTTGGCTGTTTTGCCATTGGCATTATTCCAACCGGTTCCCAGGATCCATACGCTCTACGTCGCCAGGCAACCGGTATCGTACAAATTATGCTAGATAAACAATTGCCTATTTCATTGGATGAGTTATTCGAGGGAACGCTCTCTATTCTGGAAAGTAAGTCGCTTCTTAAACGTGACAAAGGCGAGATTTTACAGGACTTATGTGAGTTCTTCGCCCTGCGCCTGAAAAATCTGCTGCAAGAGCAGCATGTTCGTTATGACATTATTGATGCTGTACTGACGGCAGATGCCACCCATGTAACTGATGTAATCGCCCGCGCCCAAACGCTTATGGATGCGACAGAGAAAGAGGAATTCAAAAGTGTGGTGGAATCGTTTAATCGTGTGAACAACCTGGCGCAAAAAGCGACAAGCAGTAAAGTCGATATTGAACTGTTCGAGACAGAAGCCGAACGTAATCTATGGACAGCATTCACTGCTGTAAAGCAGGAAGGTGAGGCGCTGCTCGAAGCGAAGGAATTCGGCAAGGCACTGGCTCGCATGGCCGAGCTTAAGAGCGATATTGATGCGTTCTTTGATAACGTAATGGTTATGGTTGAAGACGAAAAAGTGAAGGCTAATCGTCTGGCGCTGCTTGTGTCTATTGCGGTGTTCATTTTCGGATTGGCTGACTTTAGCAAAATCGTATTTGCCTAGCTTTTCCTGTCTTCTTATTTCACCTGCTTTTACGGAAAAGGACTTCGCATAGCTTCTGCTTTTTATAGGGCAGAAAAGGCGGGTCCTTTTTTAATGGGTAAGAAGCGACATCTACTTTCTCCCTGTAAAGAAAAATTACTTGCAGGATATGCGCAGGTTTATATAGTATATACTATATATGTAAAAAAACATGATTTAGTATGTCACGATAAAACTCCGAAGCAGGAGGTGAGCAGTCATAGAACTTACAAAGCGCCAGGAACATATTGTAGAGATTGTTAAGGGGGAGGGGCCGATTACAGGGGAGCAGATCGCCGAACGGCTGTCGCTCACACGCGCGACGCTACGACCTGATTTGGCGATTTTGACGATGGCCGGATTTCTGGACGCACGGCCAAGAGTTGGCTACTTCTATACGGGTAAAGACAGCAACCAGTTGATAAAAGAAGAAGTCAGTCGTAAAATTGTAAAAGACTATAAAGCCCCACCGATTATTATCAAAGAGTCCAGTTCCGTATACGATGCTATCTGTACCCTATTTCTCGAAGATGTAGGGACGCTGTTTGTCGTTAATGGAAAAGGGCATCTTGCTGGCGTCGTCTCGCGCAAAGATTTATTGCGCGCCGCACTGGGCAAACAGAATCTTGAGGATATGCCGGTCAGCATCATTATGACGCGCATGCCGAATATTATTACCTGTATGCCTGAAGATAGCTTATTGGATGCGGCGAAGAAATTAATTGACTATCAGATCGATTCGCTTCCGGTTGTACGGCTGGCGCAGGAGACGGGGAAGACCGCCTATGAAGTGGTGGGACGCGTCACAAAAACGACGATTACCCGGGGATTTGTGGAGTTGGGCAATGAAATAAACGTATAGCGAAGGAGGAAGCATGTTTCCGACATTTCTACAAGAAGCAACAGTTTATGTGGTTTCCGATTCCGTCGGTGAAACGGCCGAGTTTGTGGTAAAGGCTGCGGCTAGTCAGTTTGCAGGCCATTCTTTACATGTTCGCAAGTTTCCTTACATAGAAGATGAAGGAACATTAAACGAAATCATCCATGCCGCTGCCGAATCGAATGCGATTATTGCCTATACGCTGGTTATCCCCGCGCTGAAAAGTCACATTCGCCAGGCTGCTGCCGAGCAAAATGTGACGGCAATTGATATTATGAGTCCGATAGTTAATGCACTTCAAGGATATTTGAATCAGGAACCGAGCAACAAACCTGGCCTTGTCCGCAAGCTTGATGAAGACTACTTCCGCAAAGTGGAAGCGATTGAGTTTGCAGTCAAATATGATGATGGACGCGATCCGCGGGGCATCCTGCGAGCCGATGTTATTCTCATCGGAGTATCCCGCACATCGAAAACCCCGCTATCAATGTACTTGGCTAACAAGCGCTTTAAAGTGGCCAACGTGCCCCTTGTTCCAGAAGTGGCTCCGCCGGAAGAGCTGTTCCTTGTGCCGAAGGAGAAGTGCATCGGCCTTACCATTAATGCAGATCAGCTTAACATGATTCGTGCCGAACGACTCAAATCTCTCGGTTTAACTGCGGAAGCTAATTATGCCAGTATGGAACGTATTAAGCATGAACTGGATTACTCTCGTGAAATCATTGGAAAAGTTGGTTGTCCTGTCCTTGATGTTTCTAATAAAGCAGTTGAGGAAACAGCCAATATCATTATGCAGATGATTAAACGCAACCGAAAGAAATAAGGAAGATAGAGAGTCAAAACTTGTCCGTAAAGTTTTGGCTTTTTTTCGTTTGTACAGTGACTTTTGGTGATTTGAATTTCGAAATAAGCGAAGCGAACAAAATTTTCCTTTCGACAACTTTCGAAATTGACAAACTATAAATCATGTGCAGGAAAAACAGTTCATCATGTAGAATACTACAGGCATGAATAAAAATAAGCCCGAAATATGGGTGGATGCTGACGCATGTCCCGTCAAAAACAGTATTCTTGAGGAAGCTGAACGCTGTGAGGTTTTGGTGAATTATGTAGCATCCTATAATCATCGTTTATCATTGTCCCATCCGCTGGCACGCTCCATTACTGTCGATGCTAGCTCCCAATCCGCTGATATGTATATCGCCAACCATATAAGGGCGGGCGACATCGTCATTACTGACGATTACGGGTTGGCGTGCCTAGCATTAGGTAAGGAATGTTTAGCGTTGGGCACGAGAGGAAAAGAATATACTAGAGATACCATCTCTTTTCTCCTCATGAATCGTCACATCTCACAGCAAGCGGCTAAAGCAGGAGGCAAGCGTAAAGGGCCGCGACCGCTATCCAACCAGGAAATCGATTATTTTCGACAAAAACTGCGAAAACTTTTGTGTAATTTAGAAGGAATTTAAGGGGTTTTGACGAATATTATTATTCCGTTGCCCTTTATGCAACAGGAAAGGCAGAGCAGGAAGTACAGGTGAGAAGCATGGCAGGAAGAATTCCGGAAGATGTCATTGAGCGGGTACGCTCGCAGAACGATATTGTCGATGTTATCGGACAGTATGTTCATCTCAAAAAAACGGGGCGCAATTATTTCGGGCTTTGTCCTTTCCATTCCGAGAAGAGCCCTTCGTTTGCTGTACATCCTGACAAACAGCTCTTTCGTTGCTATGGATGCGGCGAGTCAGGCAATGTCTTTTCTTTCGTAATGAAGGTAGAAGGTCTCGAGTTCCCGGAAGCGGTGTATAATCTGGCCCAGCGTGTGGGCATTGATATACCGAGAGAGGAAAGCACCCCCGAGAACGAGAAGGCACGCAAGCGCAAGGAAAGCATGCTGGCTGCGCATGACCTGGTGGCTAAATTATATCATCATCTTTTGTTGAATACGGACCATGGAGCCCAGGCGCGTAATTATCTCTTGAACAGACAAATGCAACTTGCTACAATTGAAGAGTTTGGTTTGGGATATAGCCCGGACAGCTGGGATTTTATCACACAGCGTCTTGCAAAGAGAGGTTTTTCATTATCCCTGATGGAAGAAGCGGGACTCTTGAGTCAAAAAGATAGAAGCAGCCGGCCGTTTGATCGGTTTCGCGGTCGAGTGATGTTTCCGATTCACAATTCTCAGGGACAAGTTGTTGCGTTTGGAGCTCGTACATTAGGGGACGACCAGCCCAAATATTTAAACAGTCCGGAGACACCGCTGTTTAACAAAAGTCATTTGCTCTTTAACCTGCATCGGGCACGAACGCAGATTCGTAAACAACAGGAAGCTGTATTGTTTGAAGGATATGTAGACGTCATTTCTGCGTGGCAGGCAGGTGTCCATAACGGAATTGCTTCCCTCGGTACGTCGCTTACCGAGCAGCAAGCACGTATTATTCGCCGCAACACAGAAACTGTCATTCTGTGCTACGATTCGGATCAGGCAGGCATTGAAGCTGCATTTAAGGGAGCAGATTTGCTGGTTGCAGCGGGATGTACAGTGAAGGTTGCGCAGATGCCGCAGGGAATGGACCCGGATGATTATATCCAGCAATACGGAGGAGAGCGATTTAAACAGGAAATTCTGCTGAATGCCGCTTCCTTGACCGCTTATCGACTGCAGGTCATTCGCTCGCGGCATACGCTAACTGATGAAACGGAGAGGATGAAGTTTGTTCATGAGGCGCTTGAAGAAATTTCTCGCCTGCCAAGTGCTGTAGAGCGGGATCATTACCTTCGTCAAATCTCCGAGGAGTTCCATCTGTCGCTCGATGCGATGAAACAGGAACAAAAGAAGATTTTTAAACAGCAAAAAAAGGCAGAAAACAGGGATAATCTCAAAGACGGATGGAATAATAGTATAGATAGTAGCAGATCTGTCGCCGAAAAACCGATGCTGCCCGCATATATCAAATCCGAGCAGTATTTGCTATCGCTCATGATGCATAGTGCTGAGATTGCAGAACAGGTTCAGATGAAGGTAGGGGCCGATTTTGCGGTAGAAGATCACGCCGCTCTGGCTGCACATATCTACCGATATTATTCGGAAGGATACACGTCAGACCCAGCACGGTTCATTTCCTTTCTGCAGGATGAAAAGCGTTTAGTAGAGAAAGCATCCGAATTGGCGATGATGGACGTACAGGCTCATCTCCACGCCCCACGTGCTGTAAGCGATTATATCGAGCAAGTGGTGAAAAATGTGAAGCGAATGCAGATCGAGCAGTTGGAGAGAGAGCAGCGGATGTATGAGCGAGCCGGAAATACAGCGGAAGCAGTTCGCATCAGCCTGGAGCTTATCCCCTTAAAAAGATCGGTAAAATAAGTGAAGTTGAAGAGTGCCGGAAGGAGGGAACACCATGACTAAAAAAACAGAAAGCAAGCCTGATATGGAATTAACCCTTGATCAAGTCAAGGACCAACTGGTGGATCAAGGAAAAAAACGAGGAGTGCTTACGTACAAAGAAATCATGGAACGCCTCTCTACCTTTGATCAAGACTCGGACCAGATTGATGAATTCTTTGAATATCTGAACGATCAAAGCATTGAGGTTATGAATGAATCAGAGGACGAGGACCATGATGATGAAATGATGCCGCAGCCGCAGGAAGGAGATGACTCGGAAGATTATACTTTCGACGACTTATCCGTTCCGCCGGGTGTCAAAATTAACGATCCTGTCCGGATGTACCTCAAAGAAATCGGCCGCGTCCCCCTTTTGTCTGCTGAGGAAGAAATTCAGCTCGCAGAGCGGATTGAACAGGGAGATGAAGAGGCGAAACGCCGTCTTGCCGAAGCGAACCTTCGTCTAGTAGTTAGCATCGCCAAACGCTACGTTGGTCGTGGCATGTTATTCCTTGATCTGATTCAGGAAGGAAACATGGGTCTAATTAAGGCCGTTGAGAAGTTTGATTATCGTAAAGGGTTTAAATTCAGCACATATGCAACATGGTGGATTCGTCAGGCTATTACCCGTGCGATTGCTGACCAAGCACGTACCATTCGTATTCCAGTTCATATGGTGGAAACGATTAACAAGCTGATTCGTGTTTCCCGCCAATTGCTGCAGGAGCTAGGCCGTGAACCGTCTCCGGAAGAAATCGCTGAGAAGATGGATCTTACGCCGGAAAAGGTGCGAGAAATTATGAAAATCGCGCAGGAGCCGGTATCCTTAGAGACGCCAATAGGCGAAGAAGACGATTCGCATCTGGGTGACTTCATCGAAGATCAGGACGCGCTTGCACCATCTGATGCAGCGGCATATGAGCTGCTGAAAGAGCAGCTTGAAGACGTACTTGATACATTAACCGAAAGGGAAGAGAACGTGCTTCGATTACGTTTCGGACTCGACGATGGAAGAACCCGTACACTTGAAGAAGTAGGCAAAGTCTTCGGTGTTACAAGGGAGCGTATTCGTCAAATTGAAGCAAAAGCATTACGTAAGCTTCGCCATCCAAGCCGCAGCAAGCGATTGAAAGATTTCTTAGAATAAGTACCGCATCATTGATTATAGACAGCCTGCGTCGCATGTATCGCGTAGGCTTTTTCTTTTTTTCCGCATGGATTCACACGGGAGGTAATGTCGATGAAAGAGCAAAGAAAGAAAATCATTACAGCCGAGATTGAACATTGGCGTCGCAGCAATCTTCTTCCAAGCCAATACTGCGATTTTCTGTTGAACCTGTATACGGAAGGTGAGGCCGCCGGCAGAGATGCGCGGGATGAGGCAAGCACCGGAATTGAAGCGCTTCCGGCATTCACCATCCCAAGATTCGAGATAAGATGGTTTGGCTTTGCCTTGCTTATGGTTGTATTGCTGTATCTTGCTTTTCATTTTACCGATTTTACTTTGACAATGCAAATGACGTTGATTGGATTTTTGACCCTTTTATTTTACATTATGGGATTTATGAAGGAAAAAAGCAGTTTATCGAGTCATTTATTCCTTGGTCTCGCTTCAATGTTGTTGGCACTTGCAGGGATATACGCATTAGGATTATCCAAGTATCCGCACTCCGCCACAATACTTTATCTTGGCGCTGCCTGCATTATCTGGTATTTGACAGGCATTCTTGCTGATAAAAGATATCTTTCTTTTTGCGCGCTGCTCGGATTACAGGGAGTATATGGCTGGTTTGCCTACTACAAATTGTATAATCAGTTTACATGGTGGCAGATGGAAGCGTTTTGGATCCCAATCGCCATGATACTAATCGTACTGGGTTTATTATGGAAACGCCGGCAGGAAAAAACATCGGCCATCTTGTTCTTTAGTGGGATTGTTGCACTGTTCGGCGCAGAGTTGGAGAGCTTTTTCGTCCCTGAAGCAGGCAACGATGTGTTGTTGTATCTTCTTTACTTAAAAACCTTCAGCGCTTCGTTTTTTTTACTCTCGCTTAAGAACTTCTGGTGGGGCTGGTTCAGCCTCCAGCAGCCTTTACGTTAAGCCGGGTTCATATGAACCCGGTTTTTTCTATGTGGAAAAGAACACACAGCAATGCTTTCGAGTTTTTCTTTTCATGCTGGAAGGAAATCTTAGTAAAATGTAGAATAAAATAATTAGTATATAATTTCAGAAAAATTTAATAAGGAAGAAATGTAACCGCTTTATTTTGACCAAAAATTCTGAGCTAGCGCTCAATCATAATTAGGAAAGGGTGGAAGAGCATGAATTTTACATTCACCGAAGAGCAACAGATGATTAAGAACCTCATTCGTGATTTTGCGGAGGGTGAGGTAGCTCCAGGTGCAGACGAACGCGACAAAACCGGCGAATTTCCTTTAGAAGTATTTAAGAAGATGGCGAAGCTGGATTTAATGGGGCTTCCATTTCCGGAGGAGTACGGCGGAGGTGGAGCGGACACGATTAGCTTTGCGATCGTGACAGAAGAATTGAGCCGGGTATGTGCATCGACGGGAATTACGTACTCTGCCCACATCTCGCTTGGAGGCGCACCGATTAATATGTTTGGTACACATGAACAGAAGCAGACATATTTGACTCCGCTGGCACGTGGAGAATATTTCGGTGCGTTCGGACTGACTGAGCCGAATGCGGGTTCGGATGCAGGTGGTACGCGTACTACTGCCGTTAAAAAAGGAAATGAGTGGGTCATTAATGGTTCGAAGTGCTATATAACAAACGCAAGCTATGCAAAAGCACTTGCTCTGACGGCAGTGACTGATAAGAGCAAAGGTACGAGCGGCATTACTGCTTTTATTGTGCCGACAGATGCGAAGGGATTTTCCGTTGTGTCCGATTATGAAAAAATGGGACTACACGCATCCAATACGACACAGCTTTTTATGGAAGACGTTCATATACCGCATGAGAATATACTTGGTTTGGAAGGAAATGGATTCAAACAATTTCTGGCCACCTTAGATGGCGGCCGTATTGGGATTGGTGCTATGGCTGTAGGTATTGCACAAGGTGCTTATGAAAAGGCGCTTGCTTACGCGAATGAACGAACACAGTTCGGTCAGACGCTATCCAAATTCCAGGCCATCCAGTTTAAGCTGGCTGATATGGCAATGAATATTGAATTAGCACGCAATATGGTGCACAAGGCAGCATGGCTGAAGGATCAAGGACGTAAATTCTCGAAAGAAGCGGCCATGGCCAAATTGTTCGCTTCGGAGATGTGCATGCGTGTTTGCGATCAGGCGGTACAAATTCATGGAGGCAATGGTTATATGAGAGAGTATCAGGTGGAGCGTTTCTTCCGTGACGCCAAGCTTCTTGAGATTGGAGAAGGAACATCTGAAGTTCTGCGCATTGTTATTTCCCGTGAGATTGGCTGCAAATGAAAAATGATGTAAAATTCTGAATAAGGGAGCGAGAGGGTGTTCCTTTTGCTCCCTTGTTTATTTTTTTACTTTTCCAAATAATTTGATCTGAGGGAGGAATTAGAGTGAGTGCGCCGGCAACGATAACAATAGGGGAATTATTGGATCAGACAACAGCCAAATTTCCGGAGAAGGAAGCAGTTATTTATCCAGAAGTGGGATTGCGCTATACGTTTTCTGAATTTCAATCCGCTTGCAACCGGGTAGCAAAAGGATTGATATCCCTCGGCATTAAACCTGGCGAGCATATCGCTATATGGGCTACGAATGTGCCGGAATGGGTAACAACCCAGTTTGCATCCGCAAAGATGGGAGCCGTGCTTGTTACGGTAAATACAAGCTATCGGGTTCATGAGCTTGAATATCTGCTTCGACAATCGGATTCAACGACCCTTCTTTTAATTGATTCATTCCGTAGCACAAGCTATACCGATATGCTGTACGAGATTTGTCCGGAATTGAAAGAATGCGAACCCGGAAAACTTGAAGCCAAGCGGCTTCCGCGCTTGAAAAATGTAATTCTTATTGGTGATGAGCATAAGCCCGGTATGTTCACATGGAAGGATATTCTGGAGCGTGCAGCAGAAGTATCAGATGAAGAGCTGACGCATGTACAGAATAGTCTGGATGCGGATGATGTCATTAATATGCAGTATACTTCAGGTACGACCGGGTTTCCGAAAGGAGTTATGCTTTCTCATAAAAATATTGTCAATAATGCGATAAATGTAGCCGCTTGCCAGAACATAACAGAACAGGACCGCATCTGCATTCCAGTTCCGTTCTTCCATTGCTTTGGCTGCGTTATGGGGACGCTGGCGAGCGTGGCAACCGGTGCAACAATGGTGCCGATTATTTCATTCGAACCGTTAAAGGTGCTGCAAGCTGTACAAGATGAGAAATGCACGGCACTGTATGGCGTGCCGACGATGTTTATCGCTGAATTGAACCATCCTGAATTTAGTACATTCGATGTAAGCTCGCTGCGTACCGGTATTATGGCAGGTTCTCCATGTCCGAAGGAAGTCATGAAAAAAGTTGTGGATGTTATGGGCGCCAGCGAGATTACGATCGCATACGGTCAGACAGAGTCGGCGCCAGTTATTACACAGACGCGGCCTAATGATACAATTGAGCAGCGTGTGTCGACGGTTGGACGTATATTGCCGCATGTAGAGGCGAAGATTATCGATCCGGCTACGGGTGAGGTAATGCCGCAGGGCGAGCAGGGAGAACTATGCACGCGGGGCATTCATGTAATGAAGGGATATTATAACATGCCGGAACAGACAGCAAAGGCTATCGACAATGAAGGATGGCTGCATACCGGCGATTTAGCAACTGTTGACGCAGACGGGTATTATAAGATTACCGGTCGTCTAAAAGATATGATTATTCGCGGTGGAGAGAATGTATATCCGCGTGAAATCGAGGAGTTTCTCTACCAGCATCCGAAAGTGCTGGATGTTCAGGTGGTAGGTGTTCCGGACGAAATGTACGGGGAACAAATTCTCGCCTGCATCAAAGTCAAAGAAGAAGAGGAATTGACGGTTGAGGAAATTAAAGAATTCTGCGATGGCAAAATCGCTCGTTATAAGATTCCGCAGTATATACAAATCGTCGATGAGTATCCAATGACTGCATCAGGCAAAATTCAGAAATTCCGCCTACGGGAAAATGCAATCAAAGAACTTGGTCTTGGGATAAAATAGCTACCGAGGAATAGGGAGACTGCCACGTATGAGGTAGTCTCTATTTTGATGAAAAAAAGTTGATGACTTTTGCTTGCTAGCAAGAGGATACCGATTCATCAAGTCAGACGTATATAGAATTGCCGTTATGTTGTTAAACTTTCCGTGGAAATGGTAATCTAGTAGGGATGGAGTAGATAAGGAGCGAATTGAACAGATGATTGAACTTTCACAGCGATTACGAACAATTGGAGACATGGTGGAACAGGGGCACCGCGTAGCGGATATTGGTTCTGATCATGCTTACCTTCCTACATACCTTATTCAAAAAAACATTGCATCTGCCTGCATCGCAGGCGAGGTCAACCGCGGTCCATGGCAATCTGCTGTGCGTCAGATACGTTCAGCCGGACTTGGCGAGCGTATTGATGTTCGCCTGGGTGACGGATTGGATGTTATTCATCCGGGTGAAGTGGATACTGTGTGCATAGCCGGAATGGGAGGTAGCCTTATCGTTTCCATTCTTGATAAAGGCATGGAGAAGCTTGCAGGTGTGACGCAGCTTTTGCTTGCACCTAATGTCGCAGCACCGCTTGTTCGGCGTTGGTTGCTTGAACATGGCTGGCAATTGAACCGGGAAAAAATTCTTGAGGAAGATGGAATTATCTACGAGATTTTGGAGGCGATCCCCGGAAACCCGGCTTTCCCGTATGAAAATCATGAACGTGAATTGGAAGATTTGCTAGAGGTTGGTCCGTATTTGTGGCAGGAAAGCTCCCCCGTACTGCGCAAGAAATGGGAGCAGGAGCTGGGTAAGCTTCGTTCTGTACAAACTCAGCTTCAACGAGCGAAAAATCCGGAAGCGGAAGGAAAAAAACAGGAAGTAAACAAAAAATTGGCCTGGATGGAGGAGATGCTAGCATGTATGCAAACGGACAAAGAATAATTCAGTATTTTGAAGAGTTCGCTCCTAAGCATTTAGCGATGGAAGGAGATAAAATTGGGCTACAGGTTGGTACCTTACAGAAAGAAGTTAAAAAAGTAATGGTTGCGCTTGATGTGCTCGAAGAAGTCGTAGATGAGGCCATTGCAGAGGGCGTGGACTTAATTATTGCGCATCATGCTGTTATTTTTCGTCCATTGAAAAATTTACGGACCGATCTGCCGGCTGGTCGCTTGTACGAAAAGCTGATTAAGCATGACATCGCTGTGTATGTAGCCCATACAAACCTTGATGTTGCTGAAGGTGGAATTAATGATTTAATGGCTGAAGCACTGGGGCTTGCCGATGTTGATATACTGGAGAAATGGCATGAGCAAAAGTTGAAGAAGATCGTCGTCTACGTTCCACTTTCACATGCGGATGCAGTACGCGATGCCATGTCACAGGCAGGTGCCGGCTCGATTGGCCAGTACAGCCATTGTACGTTTGGAGTTCGGGGAACCGGAACGTTCATGCCGGGCGAAGGAGCTGATCCGTATATTGGCGAACAGGGAAAAATAGAGGAAGTAGAAGAGATGCGAATAGAAACCATCATGCCGGAGGATATTCAGGCGCGAGTGGTTAAAGCAATGATAAAGGCTCATCCGTATGAGGAGGTGGCGTACGACATTTATCCGGTAGAACAGGCCGGTGCCGCTTTGGGTATCGGACGTATCGGCAAGTTGAAAGAGTCTGTTACGTTGCGAGAATTCGCTGAGCATGTAAAAGTAGCCTTTGATGTTACTGGTGTACGGGCAGTCGGCAATCTTGATACGGTTGTACAAAAAGTGGCTGTGCTCGGCGGAGATGGAAATAGTTTTGTTTCTAAGGCGATGTTCCGGGGCGCCGATGTACTGGTAACGGGAGATATTTACTATCATACTGCTCATGATGCAATGGCGGGCGGTCTGTCGATCATCGACCCAGGCCATAATGTTGAAAAAATCATGAAGCAGGGTGTCAAGAATGTACTTGATAAACGGATTGAACAGGATAAGCTGGATACGAAAATTGTTGTATCCAAGGTGAATACCGATCCGTTTACTTTCTTATAATTTTATCCCGATACGTGCAACTAATCATTAATGGGAAAGAGCCCACCGCTGATGGAAGTTTTACTTTATAGCAGAAAAGACAGGTGAGCAGGAGAGAGATGAAGATGACGGAAGCAAGAAACTTATTAGAATGGCATCAGGCCAAAGTGAGGGGAGCGGCAGCGCAAAGAGGGCTGGATGAATGGCGAGCGCGTGAAGAGGAGCTTGCTGCAAGGCGGAAAGAAGCAGAAGCGAAAATCAAGCGAATCGGGATACCGGCGGAGAACGATATCGATAATCAGATTGCACTCAAGCTCGCGCAGCAGGAACTATGGCTTGTTGATAAAGATACAGAGCGTTTTATGGAAGAAAGGTTCGAGAAAGAATTCGCTTTGCGTGAAAGCAAGCAGGAATGGGATGAGAAAGCTGTTGAAAGAGAGGCGGCCCTTAGTAGGGAAAAGCTGGAATTATACTACAAAATCGGCGAAAATATACAGAACCCGGTTGTGGAAGTGAAACGCAGGTCTTGTATGGGATGTTTTCTCCCACTATCCGTAGTGAAAATGGAAGAATGGTATAAAGGAAAAACACTCGTTACGTGCGACGAGTGTGGTCGTATTCTTGTGTAAGCTCCAGACTGAATTGGCTTCTCACAATTAGTGAAATAATACAAAAAACAAAAAAATGTCCAAAAAGGCTGACATCTTTTTAAGGCATGGTATAATACCCATAATGCTAGTTTTGCTAGCATAGTGGAACAATGTAAAAGAACAACCGTGAGGGGAAAAGAGGATTCACTTTGTTATCATGCCATTTAGATCATCGTTTGGAGAAGAAGTTTAAAGAACTGTACGAAATTCATTTAGAGCGTTCCCGTAAAATTGACTGGAGTTACCACGAATTTTTGCCTTGGGATAAAGGGCAAGATTTTCGTCGTGTTCCATATGAGCCTGATCAGGGCAATTTGCCGGACAGTCTTCGCATTGCTGTAGAAACGGCGCTATTGACAGAAGTAAACTTACCATGGTTCACCAGTTATTTAAATGACACATTTAGAGGATCGTTCTCTGTAATGCATGATTTTATTCATACATGGACTGCTGAAGAAGATCAGCATTCAAGTTTGCTTGAAACTTATTTATTGCTTACGCGTAACGTTGATCCGCATCGTTTGCATGAACTGCGCAAAGAAACAGTAGAGCATGGCTGGGTGGGTAATTTTACTACACCGTTGGAAACGCTGGCATATACTACGCTGCAGGAATTGGCGACGATGGTGTTCTATAACAATGTAGCTCGAGTTGCAAGGGAGAAAGATCCGGATTTGGCAACTCTTTTGCGCCGTCTTTCCAAAGATGAAGTTCTGCATTACGCTTTTTATCGGGATGCGGTGAAAGCGCATCTGGAAGTGGATGAGAATTATATATACCATATCGCCGATGTGATGATTAAATTTACGATGCCGGGTGCTGTCATACCAGATTATGATGAACGTATGAATGTAATTGCTCGCGAAGCGTCGTATGGCCCGGTTGAATATTTTGATCAAGTGTTCGATGTGCTTGTAGACTACTGGCATATCCAGCATATGCGTCCAAGCATGCCGGAAGCTGAAGCAGCGAGACAGCGCGTGCTAAAGCATTATGATCGATTAAAAAGAGTGTGCGCCCGTCTGCGCGCTGCCAAAGCACGATCCTAACGATGAATGCTACGCCCGGAATGGCTCCGGGCTATTTTTTATGCTTTTGTCTGGCAGAGGTTGGCCGATTGTGTAAAAATAGGAGAGAAGAGGCCAGAGATGGGGGAGAACACGATGAACCTGGAATTCTACGGGTTAACTAAAAAGTTGCGGGAGTACCGGCTAGACAGCAAGGTCACCCTCAAAGAAATCGAAGAAAAAACGGGAATTTCCCAACAACGGATGAAGCGTATCGAACAGGGAATCAGCCCGATTACAGTAGAAGAAGTAGAAACATTGCTTACTTTTTATCAGATGGATGCCAATGCAATTCTCGCCTATAACGATTTGGCACGTCCGGTGGGCCGAGCGCAGAAAGCAGTGCGTGCAGTTATCTGGGGAGCTTTGCTGGCAGCACTTAGCTATGGCGGCTACAAAGGGTACGCAGCATTTCAGAGTGAGAGCACCGCACGAACGGCGGACGGCCCTGTACCTGTTGAAGAGATGATGAAGCAGCAGCCCACGGGAGGGGAGCAAAAAGTCAGCGAACTTCTTACAGGAGCGCATGCCAACAAACCACCGATTCCAAAGCAGGTAGTCGCCCCGGAACAAAAAAAGGAGGAACCAAGGCAGGCTGACTTTCGCTTAGCTGTATACGGGGATCGTCCGTACCATACCGGCGGAGTAAATTCGTTTACACCGGCTGACTTCCAGCTGTTTCCCGTGTCGCAGTTTCAAGTCGGACAAGGAGTGCCTGAGTGGGTTAAGGAAGCAGCCGGAAAAGCGCCGACGGGTCTTGACATAGCTAATGTTGATATTTTAAAAGGACAAAGCCGGACAGGCATTGCCAAAGAAATCGAGCTACTTAACCAGCACCATGTAAAAGTGGTTGGTTACGGTTCAGCTGAGCACGTATTTCAGCCACAAATTTTCGAAAAAAATGGAATGAAATACGGAGTGATGTCCTACACTCGTGTTGTACCAGCAGTTGAGTGGAAAGCGGAAGGCGAGCAAGTTGGAGTAGCCGATGCATATGGTAAGCATATCTTCGATGATATCCAGCGGGCTAAGCAGCAGGTTGATGTATTGATTTTGACTATGTATTGGGGCAAAGAAGATCAGACAGCTCCCGAACAGTACCAGAAAGATCTAGCACATGATTTGCTTGATGCAGGGGTAGATATGGTTATTGGGCACCGTAGCCCGATCCGGCAGCCGTACGAATTGTATAATGGAAAATATATTTTTTACAATCTTGGCCCATCACAGCTAGATATACTGCTTGATAAAAAAAATATTAAGGAGATTGCTCTTGTTCAGAATGGCGAAAGAAATGTACTATCACAGGAAAGTCAGAAAAAATAAAAATGATTGACAAAATATTTTATTGTCTTCCTTTGAAGTGATGTGTATAATTATCAACATAAATTAATAATTATACTAAAAGGGGAAGCATAAGATGACAACGTGGAAAAAGGCAGGGATACTATTTCTTATTGTTGTGATGGGGCTTATGGCTGCCGCTTGCGGCAACAAAGCGGAAACTACAACAAAAACCGATGGGAAAAGCGATACGAAAGCCGATAAAAAAATTCTAGCAGTAACACATGCGCAGTTTCGTCCATTTGAATATATGAGTGCGCAGGGAAAACCCGAGGGCTTTGATATCGATATTATTAATGCAATCGGAAAAGAGCTCGGCTGGCAGGTCGAAGTACAGGATACGGGATTCGATGGTGCGCTGGAGCAGGTGAAGAACGGGAAAGCTCAGGTGGCTATCGCAGCGATTACGATCGACAAGAAGCGCCAGCAATCATATGCATTCTCTGATCCGTATTTTGATGCAAAGCAGTTAATTATGGTACCTAAAGGTTCTCAAATAAAGACGATACAGGATATTAAAGGCAAGAAGGTAGCTGTACAGCTGTCCACAACCGGTGCGCTTCTGGCGGAAAAGATCCTGGGCAAAGGAAGCAAAGACATATTCCAGTTCGAAGATCTGCCGTCTGCTATGGATGAGCTGTATAACAAGCGGGTTGATGTAGTCATCGGTGATAACGTACCGATGATGGAGCAGATGGCCAAAGTATCGAAACCGGGCTTTGTCACATTGGATGATCCAACCATCCCGAAGGAATCATACGGCATCTTGATGCAGAAGGGTAACGATGAGATGGTAAAACAGGTGAATGATGCATTGAAAAAGATTAAGGAAAACGGCACGTACGATGAAATCTATAAGAAGTATTTCTCTCAGAAGTAAGATGGAAGAAAAAGAGAATCGATCGATTCTCTTTTTTTATTCCCAAATTTTCTTTATTCCTGTTACAATAGAGAATGTTACAGATATGCGGGCAAAAGCTGGGAGTATTCTTTATATGCAGCCCGACTATACGTTTTTACATAAAGCAGAGCAGATTCAACCCCAAGGAGCCGAAGGTACGGTAATGAGCAGGTGGCGTACTGGCATCGTTCGGGAATAAGGAGTTTGACGTAGATGAAAAGAAAAGTGAAATTAGGCGCAATTGTTTTATTTGCGTCGTTAAGTGTATTAACCGGATGTAATACAAAAGTAATTGAACGTGAAAACCAGGCGTTGAAAATCGAACTCGATAATGTAAAAAAACAATTGAGTGACAGTCGCCAGCAAACCAAACAGGTGAACGAAGAGAAGGCGAAACTTGAGCAGCAGATTGAGCGCTTGAAAAGTGCAGAGGTGGACGAGCAAACGCTGCCCCAACTGGCTTATTTAATGGAACAGGAATCCCGTGCAGCACTTCGTGGCACATATGAAGCGAGCATACCGCTAATAAATGGAGCGAATGGAGATAAGTTTAGGAAGGCAGCATTGACTCAATTCCAGCGTGCTTTAGCACCGCATGCCACACAGGAATACATTGACATAGAGACGCGCCGTCTTCAGGACACATGGGCAGCGAAAGAACCGATTGTTTTTCCAACCGATAAAGTAAAGCAGATTATGTTAAAGCAAAAAGACGATAAGCAAGCGATTGTAGAGGTACTCATTACACGCTCTAGCAATGTTACTAGCCAGGACTTTCTTAAAACGATTACCGTAGAGAAGACAGAACTGGGATGGAAGCTAAAAAATACCCAGACAGATCCCGCACCAGTTGAACATCCACCGGCAACGCAGGATGATTCAACCGGAGAGCAGGCAAACAAACCCTCCTGATACTAAAGTCAGGAGGGTTTGTACTGTTGCGGTGTCAGCTTGATACCGCTATCGTCTCGAACAGGATGGAAGGTGCCCCGTATTGGCTATGTCCGCCAGGCATTGAGAAATCAAAATCGTCCGCTTTCTTAATCGGTTGTGTGAACATATCAAAGAAGTTATGTGCAATAGTGATTTCTTTTACCGGTGAGGTAATTTGCCCGTTCTCGATACGAAAGCCCTGGGCTGCAAGCGAGAAATCACCGGAGACTGTATTTGTACCGGAATGAAGCCCTTGTACATCTGTGATATAAATTCCGTTCGTTATTTCGGTAAACAGGTTATTTAGCCCGGTTGTGCCATTCGGTATTTGCAGACGATGGGGTGCGATTTGCACTGTTCCCTTGTAGCTGCGAATGCCATGACCGGTGGGGGCCTGCCTCATCTCTGCTGCGGTCTGAAGGCTATGAAGATAGCTCTCTACAACACCGTCTCGCACCAGATAGCGTGTAGATGTATCCATGCCCTCATCGTCGAATAGAATGCGTTCATGCCCGGAAAGCGGATCGTCCAGTAAGTCGAGCGACCCAAATAGTTTCTCGCCGAGCTGTCCTTCGAGGCGAGAGGTTCCTTGCAGAACATTCCGCGCCGAGAATATCCCGCTATAGACGCCGAGCAACGAGCAGACGACCCGGCGGTCCAGCACGGCCTGGTACCGCCCTACAGGCATTGGTTTGCCGCCCAGCTTGCGACGGGCTTTGCCTACAGCTTCATCAATTAGTTTGACGCGGTCTAGCTTACTTAAATCTCCTATATAATATGCGCTATCCGTCTCCACTTCTTCACCGCGTTTTACGATAACGGACAAGTACGCCATACTGTAATTGGAACGGTATATTTTATTTAATCCGTGTGTATTGGCGATTTGGCGTGTGCTTTCCCCCGAACTTATCATCGCGTAGCTTACGTCGGACACTTCTTCAGCGAGCCGTGCCTGTGATTCAAGCTCGAGGGCAAGCGTAATTTTTTCCTTTTCCGTAAGGTCAGGCTGACTGTCATGCCAGTTTCCTACCTCTTTCTTCTGAAACATCGGTTCTTTCTCTTTCATTAAGGAGGCGTTATCCTTTACCATATCCAGCAGGGTTTCGAATTCAGGGGGACGGAGTCGTTCCGTATAGGCATAGCCGGTACCGGCCTGATATGTGCCACGAACGCCGAGCCCGGCCGTATTGGTTTTTTTGTATGATTCGATTTTTCCTTCATATGCCTGGACGCTGAAGTTCGAGGATTGGTTGGTCAGTACCTCCAGTTCAGCAATTCGCTTTTTTTCGGCAAGTTCGAATAATTGTTGAATCATTGGCCGCTCCCCCCAACCGTCAATTGTGATACGCGCAGCGCAGGCTGACCGACGTTAACCGGAATTGATCCGCTGATTGAACCGCACATTCCTTGCCCTGGTAAGAAGTTATTGCCCACCATGTCAACATCGTACATTGTTTGCCGTCCATTTCCGATTAGGGTAGCCCCTTTAACCGGGTAAGTAAGCTTACCATTCTCGATCATGTACCCTTCCAGTACGGCGAAGTTAAAATCACCGGTCGTCGTATTTACGCTGCCGCCACCCATCGTTTTAGCGTACAATCCGTACTCGGTAGTGGCAATCATGTCCTCAAGCTTATCGGCACCACCTAGAATATACGTATTAGTCATGCGAGATGTAGGAGCGAACCGGTATGACTGGCGCCGTGACGAACCGGTAGATTCCATTCCCATGCGCCGTCCATTCAGCTTATCGACAAGATATCCTTTAAGTATGCCTTTTTTAATCAGTACGTTGCGTTTGGCTGGCGTGCCCTCGTCATCAATATTAAGTGAGCCCCATTCATTGTTAATTGTACCGTCATCCACTGCGGAGATTTTGGCACTGACGACTGTTTGCCCTAATTTTCCAGCATAAGGTCCTTTGCCTTTAGCCACCGCTGTGGCCTCCATTCCATGTCCGCAGGCTTCGTGGAAGATGACGCCGCCGAATCCATTATCAATAACAACCGGCATTTTGCCACCCGGACACGGCTTTGCCTCCAGCATACGGACTGCTGTGTCTGCCGCCGATTCGGCTAATGCACGCAAATCGAGTTCATTGTAGAATTCAAACCCTTTCTGTGCGCCAGGAGCGACATATCCTCGTTGCTTTTGATTGCCTTCGGTTGCGATAGCTTCTATGAAGGTACGGGTGCGCACGCGTATATCTTCCGCCCATACGCCTTCCGAATTGGCGATAAGCACTTTCTGTGTTTCATCAAAGTAGCGGGTCCGTACTTGTGAGATGGCCGTATGGTATGCCATAGCATGGTGGTTCAACTCGGCCAGTACATCCCGTTTCTGATGGATAGAGACGACACGTGGATCGATTTGCGCGAGATGGCGTGGCACGAAGGAACGTTTCTGAAACGTAATCGTTTTATTCCTATGCTCGCTTTTTTGAGCTGCCTGGGAGAGAAGGCGGGCGGTTTTAATGAGGTGTTCTTCGTCTTCGTTGCTGGTATACGTGTAGAGGTAATCGCTTCCATGAAAAATGCGTATACCGATGCCGAAATCTTGTCCGGAGCGTGCTTTTTCCACTTCGCCTTTGACCATAGAGATGTTTTGCTCGATTTTGTTCTCAACAAACACTTCGGCAAAATCCCCGCCGTAAGACAGAGCGGCCAGCAGCACTCGTTCAACTGTTGCCGGATGAAGCATTGTGCATCTCTCCTTTCCTTTTTTTCCATTTTATACGATTATAATATAAGTTAGGATACATAAATTCAGAAAGGATTTATCAGAATTATGTATTTTGTTTACATATTGCGCTGTGCTGACAACTCTTTATATACCGGATGCACGCCGAATCTAGAGGAACGGGTGAGAAAACACAATGCAGGAAAAGGGGCACGTTACACACGTGGACGTACTCCTGTAGAAGTTGTATATATAGAGGAAGCAGCAGACAAAAGTGCCGCTTTAAAACGGGAGTATGCCATTAAGCGTTATTCCAAGCAGCAAAAAGAACGTTTAGTCAGCGGGCGGATGGAAGAATGAGGATTGCGTAAAAATCCGTATGAAGAGCACCTTAATGACTGGGGGTGAGATTCATGGCTAAACGTTCTAAAGCAGGCACTGACATTAACAAAGTACGTCAGCAAAACCAGGCTTCGGCTTCCCAGATGGGAGCTGACACTGAGTTTGGCAGCGAGACAAATGTTCAGGCTGTTCGCCAGGCTAACCAACAGTCTAAAGCGAAGGCTGCACAACAGCAACAGCAGAACAAGCAGTAAGTGAAGCATCATCCCAGGCTCCGACTATTGTCGGAGCCTCTTCTTATATGCTGTCGTTGTATATGTAATGACTTCCTGTATAAGTTGCATTGCATATTTCAACCAATGTAGCGTGGCTGGGAGCAGGAAGGTCAAGGAAACAAGGAAAAGTTCTTCAGATTTTCTTCAAATTCTCTTTAGAAAAATCCTTGCTTATCTTTTTAGAAAGTGATATATTTGTATATGTCGCCACTAAATTAAGCGACAAACAATAAAAGATATATGTTGCACCTTGAAAACTGGATACAGAAGAACAATG
>NZ_KE952737.1 GCF_000466385.1 Aneurinibacillus aneurinilyticus ATCC 12856 | reverse complement strand
TCTGGATCGTACTGGATAATCAACACCCTTGATATTACAACTTTCCAATTCATCAACTGGACAATGCTCTTCATCTTTTCAGTTGAAATACATAGTGTAGAAAAAGCAAGGGGATTATTGTAATGTTCTTTGTCGTTAACTTGATGATGATGTGGCGCGACACCTAAAGAGGCAGCTATGTTAAACAAATGTGGTATAATGATCAATAATTTATTGATAAGGAAGTGAGGAAATGGGAAGTATCGACAATTTTATGGAATTAAACGTATCTGAATTAAATGAACATTATGTGAGATTAAAAGAAAAATACGACGAATATAAAAGTCAAAATCTGAATTTGGATATGTCTAGAGGCAAACCATGTTCTGAACAGCTTGACCTTTCCAGGGATATGCTAGATATTTTGAAATCCGACGAGGACTATAGAGCAAAGGATGGTACGGATTATCTAAACTACGGAGGTCTTGACGGGATACCGGAAGCAAAGGAATTATTTTCACAAGTACTTGAAGTGAGTACTAAAGAAATAATAATAGGTGGCAATTCCAGCCTCAATATGATGCATGATACGATAGCCAGAGCCATGCTTCATGGTGTATATGGTGGCGAATCTCCATGGGGTAAACTTCCAGTAGTGAAATTTTTATGCCCAAGCCCGGGTTATGACAGGCATTTTGCTATATGTGAGCTCTTTAATATAGAGATGATAACAGTAGACATGTTAAGTACTGGGCCAGATATGGATACGATTGAGAAACTTGTAAGTGAAGACGATTCTATTAAAGGGATATGGTGTGTTCCTAAATACAGTAACCCTGATGGTATAACATACTCGGATCAGACAGTGGATAGGCTTGCTCAAATGAATACAAAAGCCAGTGATTTTAGAATTTTTTGGGATGATGCATATACTGTTCACCACTTAACTGAAAAAGCAGATCAGTTGAAAAATATTTTTGCTGCCTGCAAGTCGGCAGGTAATCCTCATCGTGTTCTTATGTATAGCTCTACGTCCAAGATTACTTTTCCTGGTTCCGGTATTGCTATGATGGCAGCCAGTGAAGAAAACTTAAACTTTTTTAGGAAGCAGCTTTCCATCCAAACGATCGGGCCCGATAAGCTCAATCAACTTCGACACGTTCGTTTTCTGAAAGATATGGATAATTTAAAAGTACATATGGAAAAGCATGCAGCGATTATTAAACCGAAATTTTCTATGGTGTTAAACAAACTTGAATCGGAATTAGGCAGAAAAAATATTGCATCATGGAATGAACCAAAGGGTGGCTATTTCATTAGTCTTAATACACTAAATGGTTGTGCCCGGGATGTTATAAATATGGCAGCCGAAGTTGGTGTCAAATTGACCAAGGCAGGAGCTACATATCCTTATGGGAAAGATCCAAGAGATCGAAATATACGTATAGCCCCTACACTTCCTTCCATTGAAGAACTGGAAAAAGCTATTGAAGTGTTATGCCTTTGTGTGCAATTAGTAAGCATTGAGAAGATTTTATCGGAGAAATAATGAACTTTTAAATTTATTCCGTAATCGGGCACAATTGTTGAAGAATTAAATCCCAATTTCTCATTTATATCATTGTGAAGTGCACCCCTTAGAATAGACATTGGATTA
>NZ_KE952736.1 GCF_000466385.1 Aneurinibacillus aneurinilyticus ATCC 12856 | reverse complement strand
GGCCCTCCATATAGACAAGAAGGGCTTTCTGCCCCGTTTTTAACACAAGTGTACGTGTAACCAGTTGAGGGATCTCGCTAAACAGCCTCGATATCTGTTGGGCATTCACAGAAACCGAAGCAGATATCGTATCGTTCAAAATTTGATTGGCCTGCGCCTGTGTGCGGAACGCTTGCCGTCCTCTTATCCACTTACGAAACGTTCCCATATTCTCACCTTTTCCTTCACCGTATTGTTATCCGTTAATATGTGAAGCTAGATGGTTAAATATACAAATTAGGAAGGATAGGGAATATCAAGAACCACAGAGCCGAAAACTGAAGTTATATCCATTAATGTCAAGGATGTTGAAATCACTATCGGAAGAGTGATTGAAAGAAAAAAGGGGAACAAAAATAAAAAAGATAAAATCCAAAAACTGCTTAAGGAATACAAAACGCACATCGACTTTATGGACACTATGCAACGAAATAACTATAAATTTGCAGAGAACTACATACGATTTCAAAAAAGAAAGTACCCTGATTTTTGGGAAGTAGATTGCATTTCCTTTCTTGAAGATGCCATTGTTCTTCAGAAAAATTTACGAAGGTAACAAAATTTGTAAGCCAAGCCTTGAAAAAACTAGCATACAGGCGCCAAAATTCAATGAGCTGTTTTCTTCTAACCGATTTTTCTTGATATAGAAAAAATCGGTTTTTTATTCTTTTCTATCTTTATCCATTTAATTTTCTCAAAAAACTGTTGATTCGAAATATTCATTCCGATATATTTATACATAAGGAAAGAAAAGAAACAAAAAAACTTTCGTTTCGAAAATTTTCCCTGCATGAAAATTACATTATTCGCATCTCCCTTGTTGATTGTTCAGATAGGAAAAGACGAAGGAACACGCCGACGCGTGCATCTTACTTCTTCCGATATATGGATAATCAATAGGTGTGATAAGAATTCATAAAAAATAGGAGTGGAAACATGGTTTATAAGTATTCTGGCTTGAATGAAATGCCCTCAATGGAGATTGATGATATTGATCGAAAAATTATTAACCTTCTCCATGAAAATGGGCGTATTTCTTATACTGATTTAGCCAAAGAGGTCGGCCTTTCCCGTGTAGCTGTTCAATCAAGAGTAACTGCGTTAATGGAATCAGGTGTTATTGAGCGTTTTACTGCGGTCATTAATCCCGTGAAAGTAGGAATTCAAATTTCTGCCTTTTTCAATGTAGATGTAGAACCGCAGCATCTGCACGAGGTAGCCGAACAACTGGCAGCGGAAACCTCGGTGACAAGTCTATACCATATGACTGGACCAAGCACCCTTCACATGCACGGTATGTTTGGGAATATGAAAGAAATGGAGGAATTTATGCAAAATATACTATACTCAATGCCTGGTATTATGCGGGTCGAGTCGCAAATGCTCATCAAACGCTATAAAAGCCGGATGGGAATGAAATTATAAAAAGAAAGCCTACAAGAAAGGGGGAAAAATATGAGCCTGTCTTCATATAAAGAAATTACTCTCGCTATGCTGCGCACAGGCATTCTTGGTTACGGAGGCGGCCCCTCTGTTATTCCGCTAATTCAACATGAAGCTGTTGTAAAATATAAATGGATAAAGGAGGAGGAATTCGGAGAAATTTTAGCATTAGCCAATGCATTGCCAGGCCCTATTGCTACTAAGATGGCGGCTTATCTCGGCTATCAGAAAAAGGGGACAATCGGCGCCATCATCGCTGTGCTTGCCCACATTCTTCCAGCTAATATCGCTATTATTGCTCTGCTTGGAACATTGTATTCCTTAAAAGATTCGCCTGTTGTATTCGGAATGATTGCAGCCGTTCGGCCCGTTATTGCAGTCATGCTGGGATTAATGGCCTATGAATTTTTCGCGAAGGCATGGAAAGGGCTGGGCAAGCTGCTGGGTATCGGCTTTGGGTTACTTGCTTTCCTCCTCCTTTCTGTTGTTGAACTTCATCCCGCCATTGTCATCACTCTTTTTCTAGCCTATGGTACGTCTCACTTTGCCATTGCCAACCGAATGGAAAGACGGAGGCAGCGGAAAGAGCATGAACGCGAAAGGGGACTTCCTTTATGACTTTAGTAAACTTGTGGAATTTGTTCTGGGGTTTTTTTGTAGCTAACATACTTGGATACGGCGGAGGTCCGGCATCTATTCCACTTATGCAGGAGGAGATTGTCAATCATTATGATTGGCAAACAACCGAACAATTTGGCGATATGCTGGCAGTGGGAAACGCGCTTCCAGGACCCATTGCAACCAAATTTGCTGCCTTTGTTGGCTATCAAGAAGCTGGATGGCTAGGTATGCTTATCACTACTATAGCAACAGTAGCGCCATCTAGCATCGCTCTTATTGTTCTCTTAAAAATTTTGAATCGCTATCGAAATTCTCCTATTGTTAAAGGGATGACGCTTCTTGTTCAGCCTGTTATTGCCGTTATGCTACTGTTGCTTACATATGATATGGGCTTTGTTTCTTATGAAGCGATTGGAATCCTGCAATCAGTTGGTATCGCAGCTATTGCTTGGCTTTGTATGACTAAATTTAAACTGCATCCAGCTATCGTTATCGTTCTAGCGTTTGCATATGGTGGCTTTATATTACCCTACGTTATGACATAAAATTGAAACGAATAAAATGTCTAGTTTACCGCCAAACTACGAGTGTATATTTTATTGAGGTGAGGCGGCTTATGACATACTTAAAAATAAAGGGTGTTTCCTTACACTATAGGATTCAAGGAGAAGGAACGCCGCTTATTTTTATCCATCCCCCTGTGCTAAGCAGCGCAAATTTCTCATATCAGTTCAAGGAGCTTTCAAAGCATTTTACAGTTATCATATTTGACATACGAGGACACGGTAAAAGCCAGCCTTCCCCGCAACCATTAACATATTCGCTCATTGTTGAAGACATGAAAGAAATTATGGACCATCTCAATATAGAAAAAGCATTCGTGTGCGGTTATTCAACAGGCGGTTCCATTGCCCTTGAGTTTTTGTTGACAGCTCCCGAACGGGCATTAGGGGCCATTCTTGTTGGCGGGATATCAGAAGTAAACAGCCGGTGGTTAAAAAATCAGATTTCACTAGGGGCTACACTTGCTAGCTCTGGGGCACTCTCCACATTAGCTTACGCAATCTCCTGGAGCAATTCCGATACGATGGCAACATTCCGGGAATTACTGAAAGATGCCAAAAAGGCTGATACAAAAAACGTGGAAGAGTATTATCGATATAGCTTAACGTATAACTGTACAAATCAACTGTCAACCATCTCATTTCCCATCTTGTTAGTGTATGGAGCAGCGGATAAACATTTCCATTCTTATGGGAAACTTATCCACAAACATATAACCAATAGCGAATTTGTCTTTATATCGAACGTCAAACACCAGATTCCAACGAAAGCACACGACGAACTAAACCGTTTAATTACGAAGTTTGTGCGCTATTGATTGTCACTTTCAAAATCAACCTTATGCTTATTTTTTTAAGATATTCGGAACAACCGGCCTGTTCATCCAATGCTCATTCGTTTGTACATGATTCTTTCTGACGAATTTTGCAGCAGAATGCATAAAATCATCATAATGAAACGCGTCGGCAAGCCTGACAACAAAGCCTTCCTGTTCTCCCCCATATAACGATTGCCTCGTATAACAGCTTTTAATCGCTTCCTCATTCCATATTCCCCGGTACAGTACAGGTACCGTTTCAATCATATGCCTCTTTGCCCACGCTGCCGTCTCGTCCCAGGCTAAACACATATTTTGTTCGTTCCAAACGGAAAACAGCAAAAAGTAGCTGGGTAAATCTTGATAATGAATAGAATGCTGGGCAAACATATTCTCCCCGCATAGCCTCCATCCTTCCGGAATAGAAACACCTAGCATACTATGAAACATTTTTATCCAATGCCGTGAAGGGTGATCCTTGCTATCAATTGAGCGGGCATGTAAATAATCGCGGTACATCGTCGTATTTTCGCCATCCATTTTTTCCGTCACTACTACTTCTTTTCCTTCGAAATGTTGAACATGTTTCAGTACTTTGTCATCATGTGTGTAACTCCTTGACCAAGGCAGATGAAACGTTCTTGGATATTTCACTCTCATATCTTTGTTCCCCCTTTCTTTTACTTACTTTGCATACATATCTGCTTCTTTAAAGAAATAAAGCTTCCATAAGTACTCGTCGCCCAAAAGTCGGTATATTTCCGACACGGCTTCCTGACCGCCATAATTAATTTTCATGTGATATTGAATTAAATGAAGCGCTTCGTGAATAAACGCTTCCGAAAATCCCAACTCATATAAAAAATGACACGCGATTTGTGCAGATACGTATTCATGACCGTAATATGAGTAATAGCCTTTTAGTTTTTTATATGTTTTGCAGAAAGGCTTTCCGATGTCATGGAATAACGCAACTACCTGCATCACCTGTTTATCCTTTTCTGTATAAAAGGCATTAACGTACTCGAAAGCATGGTAGGTGTGCTTGCATAACGGATGCTGGTGATGCGGATTTTCTTGATTAAAGTGGTGCATTTCCTTGAAGATAGGAATATCTTTCAAAGACGCAAATAATTCATCATATGCAGGTTCCTTTTGTAGAAGTCCAACAAATTCAGCTTTACTTATGTTATAGGGCGCTTTTTCATGAAGGATATGAATCCGATCCCAACCTTCATTTATGATAGGAAAATGAAAGTTTTTGCGCATCTTTTCTAAAACAGCATTCTCCACTTTCCGTTTTCGATTTTGGTTGCGCTGAAGGCATACAGAATAAGGAACATCGAAATAATAGCATTCCTTCTCAACATCAGGAAACTTTTGCAGCGCTTTGATTCTCTTTTCCCGATCTAAATTGGTCGCATCAAGAATTACAGACCGCCCTTCCGCTAACGCTTTTTCAATCCGGCTATATACTTCATAAAAAACATGATTCGTATTTTTCTGCCGTGACTCATCTCCAAATAGCTCCTTGCGAATGGCATCTGTAGATACAATGACAGCCTTCTCTTTTTTGGCTATCTCCTTTGCCTGATGACTTTTCCCACTGCCGGAAATTCCAAGCATAAAAATTAGTTTATTCACCTTCTATCCCCTCCTTTCGAATTACATTTGAAGTATAGACAAAAAAGCCTGCCTGGTATTTGAAAATATCAACCAAGCAGACTTTATACTATAGGTTATTCTGTTTCTGCTCTTCAAGGCGCCTTACTTCTTTTTATCATAATTAACTTTTTACAAAAAATCAACATTTATCCATATAATTTTCAACTACTAGAATCGAAAGGGGATTTTATCCAAAAAGATGATATAATTCAGGAAATGATTATTTCTCCTCATTTTTAAATGCTTGTTCGTATACGTTCATTCCCTCTACCCTGCCCGTTTTGCGCTCTTTGTTACTGTCATAATTCTTATTTAACGATTGGACAGCCTCTGGAACCCCTTGCTGCGTTTTCTCACTACCAAAATTATTTGTATACCGCTTTTCCACAGCTTCACTTTGCTGTTGACCATCTTGTTTTTTCAGATACTTATCGTATCGGTCGTCTATTTCTTCTGCCATTTGACGATAGAGTTTTGTTTCCTCCACAACAAGGTCCTGTGTCGTTTGAATGCGTACCTCGTATTTCGCCGGCAAGCGATCAACCGCTTCCTTCTTCGGATCTCTCCTCTCCATCTCTCCTTCAGTGAGCAGATACGCAACCTCTTCTTCCAACTTTTTCTTCTTATCCATTCCAATTCCTCCCCACACATTATCGTCTTTCCTTTACGATTCCCTGTTTCATATTACATCACGCCTGTTGATTATCCATAAGGTGGA
>NZ_KE952735.1 GCF_000466385.1 Aneurinibacillus aneurinilyticus ATCC 12856 | reverse complement strand
TTATACTGGATAATCAACACCCTTGGTAAAATATATCACACCCTTGAAAACATACATACAGTGGGAGAGAGAGATGAAACAAATAAAGAGATTGATAGGGATATTGACTATACTGATGGGATTTTTACTTATCGGAGTGTTTCTCATTACTATAGTGAACCAGTATATGTCTCCGCCATCCAAAATAAATAAGTACGATAAAGTAAAACGATATGAACCGATGCTAAGTGCAGAGCTTCACAAGTACCATTTAGAGGAATACACAAGTGTTCTGCTTGCCTTGATGTACCAGGAAAGCAGGGGCGAAGGGGGCGATCCGATGCAGGCATCGGAATCGGCAGGTCTTCCTCCCAATACGATTAACGACCCGGAGCGCAGCATTCGGCAAGGGGTTCGCCATTTTAATGATGTGTTGACCTATGGTAAGGAGAAAAAGGTTGACTTTCCTACCATTATTCAGGCGTATAATATGGGAAAGGGATACATTACGTTCGTGGCCGAACATGGGAAAAAGCATACTGAAGACCTGGCCAAACAGTTTTCTTCCATTCAGGTAAAGAAACAGCCGACGGTTTACAATTGTGGAGGCGATCAGAATAATTTTCGCTATCCATATTGCTACGGAGATTTTTCATATACGACAAAAGTGCTGGCGAAGGTCGATTATATGAAACAGGTAGACAAATGACGAATAGTGCAGTGAAATGAATCAAACGGAAAGGCCATTTATTGCCTTTTCGTTTTTTTTTAATTTATCTAAAAATATTTAAGAGAAATTTGTACAAATGATTGCATTTGAGCATACATTTGGTTATAGTTCAAAGAAAACGGACAAGTCTTTTTTCCTAGAAAAGAGAGGTACCATATGCTTATGTTCAATGCCAGCAGCATTCGTGCAGTTACACTACTAAACCGTCTGCTCAGCAAGCTGCAGTACCAAGGAGCGTTTGAACCGCTAATCGATGAGATTATTCACGAATTGAAGGAATCCTTGCGGGAAGTGTCCGAGCTGAAATGGGCGCTTGACGTCTCTACTATCGTAGCGGTGACAGATTTGAAAGGCAGGATTTTGTATGCAAATGATAAATTCTGTGAGATTTCGGGTTATGACAGGAATGAGCTTTTAGGCCAGAATCATCATATTCTTAATTCAGGGTACCACAATAAAACGTTTTTTCGGCATATGTGGAAGACGATTGGAGAAGGAGACGTTTGGAACGGAGAGATACGGAACAGAGCGAAGGACGGTTCTATCTACTGGGTAAATACAACGATTGTTCCTTTAATGGACGACCAGGGAAAGCCTGTACAATATATTTCATTCCGAAATGATATTACGAGAGGCAAAGAGGCGGAAGAGAAGCTGCGTCAGGCCCTAAAGAATGATTTTATTCGTACGGTCAATGCATTGCATAACTTCGTCTTCAAGCTTAATCGAAGAACAGACGGCTCATTCGTGTATGTTTTATTCGAAGGAAAACTGGCCAAGCAGCTCGGACTCACAACGGACAAGACATATGGCAAAACAGCAAACGAGGTATTTCCTCCGGAGACTGCGGAAATTCTGGTACGCAATTATGAACGTGCCTTTCAAGGGGAAAGAGTCACATATAGCTATCGGTTTAAAGAGAGGGATTTTCAGACTTCACTATCCCCGATTATTGAGGAAGGCCGAATTATTGAGATTATCGGCTCCACTAGCGAGATTACCGAATTAAAAAGAGCGGAAGAAACGATTCGAAAGATGGCATACCTCGATCCATTAACCAATCTGGCGAATCGTCGGATGTTTACAGAAGATTTATCGAAAGCGCTTTACGAAGCAGAAGCTTCTTCCTTCGAAGTTGCTGTAATGTTTCTTGATTTAGATCGCTTTAAGCAAATTAATGACACGCTTGGACATACGATAGGTGATTTATTGCTTCAGGCAGTGGCGGATAGGCTGCGCATGCAAAACAAGGAGCACTGCCGGATTTACAGGTTGGGAGGCGACGAATTCGTCGTGTTGCTGCCCCGGATTAGCGATGAGACAGATGCCGAACGTGTGGCGGAACACATTCTAGAATTGTTCCAGACCCCTTTTAAGCTTGAGCATTACGAATTGTTTGCCACATGCAGCATAGGCATCAGTACGTATCCGTTTGCGGGTGAGGATATCGAATCATTGATGAAAAATGCGGATACGGCAATGTATTCAGCTAAGAGCAGTGGACGTAATGGATATCGACTTTATACGCCTAAGATGAACGAAGAATATGATGAGCATCTGCAAATTGAGGTACATCTGCGCAAGGCGATAGAGAAGAACGAACTTCAGTTATATTATCAGCCAAAAGTTGACACGAACAGCGGACAGTTAAAAGGGATGGAGGCGCTGCTGCGCTGGATTCATCCAGAACTGGGGGTTGTATCTCCTGGAAGATTCATCCCCATCGCCGAGGAAACAGGACTTATTGTTGCAATCGGGGAATGGGTACTGCGAACGGCGTGCGAACAGAACAAGCGATGGATCGAATCCGGTTACATGCCATTACCTGTAAGTGTGAACGTTTCTGCTTTGCAGTTCCAGCAGCCTACTTTTGTGGACAAGGTTGGTTCTGTTTTAAGAAAGACAGGGCTCGCTCCTTGCTATCTTGAGCTTGAGATTACCGAGAATAGCATGATTAATGATGTAGAAGAGAATATTGCAACTTTACTGCGTCTTCGTGAGATGGGGGTATATATATCCATTGACGATTTCGGCACTGGGTATTCATCGTTAAGCTATTTGAAGAGGTTCCCGATTCATGCATTAAAAATTGATCAATCGTTTGTGCGGGATGTAGTCGTAGATAAGGACAATGCAGCTATCGTAAAAGCGATTATCGATATGGCACATCATTTAAAGCTGAAGTTGGTGGCGGAGGGCGTGGAGGATGAGGCGACGCTCTCATTCCTGCGGTCTGAGCGGTGCGATGAGGTGCAGGGATATTTCTTCAGTTGCCCGGTTCCGACAGAGGAATTCGAACGGATTCTATCAGGGGAAAAAACAATGATAAAGTAAAGCCAGGGAATGGATAATCCCTGGCTTCATGTTTTATTAATCCGTGAGTATTTCTTACTTGTATTCGATTTCACCGTGCTTCATGTTTACCAGACAGCCCTGTGACAGGGACATCATCAGAATGGCAATCATCTCATGCATAATAATAGTGTGATGGTTTTCGGATTGTTGCATATAGGTGCGCAGGCGCTCACGAACTTCTGGCACGCCTGTCACTTCAATGATAATGTCCACTTCGTTTCCCTTTTGCACAAGTTCCATGAAATCGGTCGTAGCCGTAATGCCTTTTTCTTTAGCTATCATCATGCCTGGAGCGTTTTCATCCAGGTCCGCTACACCCAGTATTTTAACAAAAGGCGCTTCCGCCAATTGACGAAGCAGCGGAGTGCCGGTTTCACCGCCACCGATAACAACTACACTAATTTTTCTTTCTTCCATCTTTGCTCTCCTCCTGGGTACATCGTTATATATCCCCTCTATTTTCACATTATATCTCCATGGTTTATCATTAACAATTGTACATTTTGACACATGTAAAAGAAAATAAATGATTGTTCATTCATTTTCTTTTGAGTGTAATTGAGTTAAAATTAGAAGTATTCAATTAAATAGGAGGGGAAAGCATGGAAGGGAAAGTTGCGATTGTCACCGGCGGCTCAAGTGGTATGGGAAAGGCGATGGCTAAGAAGTTCGCAGAAAAAGGCGCAAAAGTGGTAATTACAGGACGGACTGTAGAAAATCTAGAGCAGACGAAACAAGAAATTCAACAGCAAGATGGGCAGGTGTTATGTGTACAGATGGATGTGCGGAATCCAGAAGATGCCAAGCGGATGGTCGAAGAGACGAAACGGGCATTTGGGGGAGCAGATTATCTCGTAAATAACGCAGCAGGCAATTTTATTTGTCCAGCCGAGGAGATGTCGGTGAATGCATGGAACGCTGTTATTAATATCGTGTTGAACGGTACATGGTACTGCTCGCAGGCAGTAGGCAGGGAATGGATTACCGAAGGACGGAAGGGGAGCATCCTGAATATGCTGGCGACATACGCATGGCTGGCCGGTCAGGGGGTTATTCACTCTGCTTCAGCGAAAGCGGGTGTGTTGGCGATGACACGTACACTGGCGGTAGAGTGGGGCAAAAAGTACGGTATTCGCGTCAACGCCATTGCGCCGGGACCGATTGATAATACAGGCGGCGCTACCCGTTTGTGGGAATCGGAGGAAGCGGCACGAATGACATTGGAAAGTGTTCCGCTCGGCCGTCTGGGACAACCGGAAGAAATCGCGAACCTTGCCTATTTTTTACTGTCACCTGAAGCGGAGTACATAAACGGTGAATGTGTAACTATGGACGGTGGACAGTGGTTGAATCGTCAACCATTTTAAGGAGCGGAAGAAAGTGGATGTCACTTTTTTTACAGTGGCATCCACTTTTTTAATCTATTGAAACAGGCCGGCCCTTGCAGTCTGTTTTTTTCTTTTACATTAGGAGGGGAGGTGGAATTTGTGGTAATCTGTTAATAAGTTTTAGGAAAGCCAAAAAGTAAAGAGGGAAGATGGAATGTCAGGAGAAGCAAAACATATTGCCGGGATTTCGCTTGGTGTAATGGCGACCGGATTTGTCGCTACGCTGCCGTTTCCAGATGTAGCAGCAGCAAAATTTCTACAGGGCGGTTTCGAGGCCGGGCTGGTGGGCGGATTGGCGGACTGGTTCGCAGTGACTGCACTGTTTCGTCATCCGATGGGGCTCCCGATTCCCCATACGGCGCTTTTGCCCAGGAACCGTAAACGGATTACCGATGCGCTCGTTCATACATTAGAGAACGATTGGCTTAATAAAGAGAGTATCGAAGAAAAGATTAAGCAGATACGCATTACCGAGAAAGTGTTAACATTGTTGGAAAAAGAGGTAGAGTCGTCTCAAGTTCGCAGTGCCTTGGCATTGATAAGCGAGCAGGTGGTGCAGCAGATTGATATCGAACCGATGCTGCCGGTTATTGAGAGCAAGCTTAAAGAGTATATAAAAAGCATAAATACTGCAGGCTTGCTACACGGATTTATTGATAAGGCATTGGGTGAACAGTACGAAGAGAAGGTATTTGATTTTCTGTTGGGCAAGGTGAGTGATTGGGCGATTCGCAGCGATACACGTCACAAACTGGGAAGCATGGCCCTTCAAGCCCTGGAAAATATTGAGCTAGATGGATTTATGCAGTTTGCGCTTAAATCGTTTGCCGGAATGCTTAACGAAGATAAGCTGGGAGGTGTTCTGCAAACATTGCTGCTGCGGGGAAGCGACAATTTGCGCCACCCTGAGAACAAAAACCGTCAGGCATTCCTTGCCTATGTACGCCGGGAGATTGAAGAAGCACGTGAGAGTGAAGGCTTGCTTGTGACGTTTGAGAAATGGAAATACAATCTTGCGGAAGAAGTGCAGCTGCATGAACGTTTGTCCGACATTGCTCGGGATTTGCGAAAGCAGGCGCTTGAATTTGTCCGTACCGATGCGTATATGGATCAATTTGTTCTGCCTTTCCTGCGCCGCCTCATACAGAAGGTGCGTGCAGATGAAGAGATGATGGCGAGATTGGAAGCATGGTCACAGCGGCAAATCGCCATGCTGGTAGAGCAGAATCATTCGAAAATCGGCAAGCTTGTTCGGGAGAATTTGGACAAACTGGATAATGAGACGCTTATTGAGATGATGGAAGACAAAATTGGTAAAGATATTCAATGGATTCGCGTAAATGGAGCAGTGTGTGGTTTTTTAATCGGTCTTGCCCTTGTTACGATAAAGTCTTTCATACCATAACGTTTCTTCTCTGTGTCGCTTATTCTAGTGTTTGCTATACACTAACATGTAGCCTCTGGTCAAAGAGGCTGCTTTTTAATGATTAGGAAATATATATCATTCTATAACGGTAAAGTAATATATACTTTCCTTCCTTTTGTAAACAAGGAGAAAATTTGAAAATGGGAGGTCGGGTCGTGCCCAGCAAGGCGTTTACTCTCATAATGTTAGTCGCGGCCACGATGCTATTCGGCGAATTGAAATTTCAGCCGTTTGAAAGCGATTTTCGTATTAGCTTTGGAATTGGAGCCTTTTTTTTCTTTTTGATGTGGCTTCGGGATGTACCGATTATGTTGGCCTCTTTATTGACAGGAAGTGCTGTTGTCCTGTTTCGCATCTGGCTTGATTATGTAATGGGGAAAGAAGTATTTCAATTTTACCAAAGTGCTTTAAGTCATGTGCCATCGCTTGCGTTTTACCTTTTCTTCGGCTTGGTCATCTGGTTGGGAAGAGCCGAACGATATGTTAATGCGCCGCTTAAGCTCGGATTGATTGGTGCCATCGCTGATTTATCAGCTAATATGGCAGAGCTTTTAGTACGCAAGAGCCTAGTTTCCCAAGGCGTTTATTTCGAATTTGTTCCGCAGGAAGAATATCTGTTACTTATTCTTGCGTTTGTACGCAGCTTTTTTATCGTAGGATTTTTGAACATTATCCAAATGCGCCATCTGCGGGAGATGAATCGAGAGCAGCAGCTTCGATTTGAGAAAATGCTTATGATTAGCAGTGATCTCCATGTTGAGGCTCTCTATTTAAAAAAGGTAATGGGGCATATTGAGCAGGCGACACGCAATGGCTATAATCTATACCGCGAACTAAGGACAAGAGAGAGTAGGGATGAAGTGCCTGAATTGGATCCGCCGCTCTCCCGCCGTGCGCTTAGTATAGCGGAAGAAGTGCATGAGATTAAGAAGGACTCACAGCGTATTTTAAGCGGTGTCAGCAGGATTATCCAACAGGAGCGTGTCGTTCAGGAATTAACCATCGAGGAGATTGTGCAACTTGTATTGAATGCAAATCAGAAGTATGCACGCATGCTGAAAAAGGATATTGAATTCACAAGCGACTTGCAAACATCACTTGCTACCCGTCATGTGTATTCACTGCTTTCCGTGCTGAACAATTTGCTATCCAACGCAGTAGAAGCAATTGAAGACTCCGGTATCGTAAGACTTGGTGTATACGAACAACAAGAGGAAATTTTATTTCTCGTAAGCGATACAGGAAGCGGTATTGCATCAGGTGATGAGACGTTTATTTTTATTCCTGGCTATACGACCAAGTACGATAAACAGGGTAACGCATCCACCGGAATTGGATTGCCGCATGCCCGGAATGTAATAGAAGAGTTTGGTGGAACCCTTGAGGTCAGACAGGGGGAAGCACCTGAGAAAACTATTTTTGAAGTTCGAATTCCGATACATAGACTATAAGGAGATGAAATTGTGAGATTTCGTTTTTTTATTATTGATGATGATCCCTCTTCTCGCAAAATGCTGAACAATGCCATCGAGCAGGAAGATTTGGGTGATGTGGTAGGTGAAGCAGAGGATGGACTGGGAGCAGAAGCAAGCATAATTTTGAAGAAGTGTGATATTGTGCTAATTGATCTGTTGATGCCAAAACAGGATGGCATCGAGACGATTATGCGCCTTCAGGAAATGGGCTATGAGGGCAAGTTTATTATGATCTCGCAGGTTGAACACAAAGAGATGGTAGCGGAAGCATACAGCAAGGGCGTAGAGTATTTCATCAATAAACCGATTAACCGGATTGAAGTGATTTCCATCATCAAAAAAGTAATGGAACATATTCGGCTGGAGCGTTCACTCGAAGGCATCCGCCATACGCTTTCGTTGTTCGATACGCTGCCGAAGGAGCCGCCGGAAGTGCGAACCGCTCCGTTTCTTCGCAGTGTGTTAGCTGACTTTGGAATTCTGGGAGAGACGGGAAGTCAGGATTTGATTCAACTAATTGAATATTTACTAAAAAGGTACAAGAATGAACGAGTACGGGAATTTCCGGCATTAAAAGATATCTTCACCGATTATGTGGCGTATAGCAATGTCGAAGACGTTCAGCGGGAAGTGAAGGCAATGGAGCAGAGGATTCGTCGTACGGTGGCCCGCGCATTGCAAAATATTGCTTCGCTTGGACTTGAGGATTATGGAAATCCGAAGTTTGAGATGTACGCTTCCAAGTATTTCGACTTTACAGATGTTCGCCAAAAAATGCGGGAAATTGAACAGAACGAGGAAGTATCACGTGTCCGGCTTAATGTAAAGAAGTTTATTTTTACATTGTATATCGAGACGAAAGAACATACTTAACCACACCTGTCGATTATCCATAAGGTGGAAGAAAGAAGGTGCACG
>NZ_KE952734.1 GCF_000466385.1 Aneurinibacillus aneurinilyticus ATCC 12856 | reverse complement strand
ATCGCATTTTCATTCATTACAGGAATGCTCCTTTTTTGAGTTAGGCGGCTTTTCTGGCCGCCTTTTTCAGTAGATTATAGGCGATGCTGATGAGCCCGATCTCGATGCTCACCTTGGCCAGCCCACGAAGGGAAAACCGACGGAACGACCGATTGCCCTTGAACTGACCGAAAACACTCCTAATGTCCACTTTTCGTTTCGCATAGAGTTGTTTCCCTTCATCCGCCTAAAGGCGTTCCTGTACTTTCTTTTTATATTGTTGGTAGGTCGTGTTTACCTGGGTACTGCGTCCATACTTAGATGTGGTACATGCCGAACGGAACGGACACCCTTCACATTCTCTACACTGATAGGTGCGAATGGTAGATTCATATCCGAATTCTGTCCGTTGTTTTTTCTCAGAAACGAAGTGCAGCTCTTTACCCGCAGCACAAAGAAACACGTCCTTTTCCTGATCATATACCCAGTTTGATTGATGATGAGGATTCTTCTTGAACGAACGTGTTTGTTCTTTTTCATACATCTCATATTTTACGTATGCTTCTTTTCGGCTTCCTGAAGATGGGGAATGAGGCAGCGAGTATCACCTGGACGCTAATGAACCGTATAGGCAAGAATGAATGGGTCATTTGAAGCCATCTGGACATTATATCCTGGCTTTAACTGTCCGTTTTTCATGTGATCTTCCTTCATTCGCATAAAGGTTGCATCAGGATCGGTCTTGGAGTAGCTGTTTCGAGCCCTACAAGTCGCAAGCTGTTTTTCATATTTGACGCTTCGTGGGAGAAAGGCGTCCTTCATTTTCTTTACGGCTTTTTTCAGTTCTTTATTTTTCGGCTCTTGTTCCAGGCGTTTTTCCCATTCCTGCACTTTTTCTTGATTTTTTCAGATGTGATGATGGACTTTGTTTCTTCTTCCGCTGTGATCTCATCAATGTGCTTGATGAGCTGGTCCACTTTCGTTTCCAGCTTCTTTTTGTAGTTTTCCGCACTTTTTTTCCAAACAAAGGTGTACCAGTTGGCATTCGCTTCAATCTTGGTACCATCTACAAAATAATCATCGAGATGGACATGGCCTTCTTCGACAAGAAGCATCAGGACTCGTTTAAATAGCTCTTCCACCAACCCCTTTCCTCGTTCAGACCGGAAACGGTTGATCATGCGAAAATCGGGTTTTTGAAAGGCGCTTAACCACAGGGGGAAGACTCATGTTTTCTTCAAGTTGGCGTGCAATTTCCCTACCTGCATAGATCTTTTGCGTATAGACGTATACAAGAATCTTGGTCATCATTTTAGGATGAAAACTACTGCGCCACCGCCGGGATAATAACGAAGGAAATGGAAGTCGGGGATTCGTTCTATCATGTCATTCACCACATGGGCCACACTGTGTCGCGGGATTAATTCACTGATATCCATTGGAAGCATAAGCTGGTTCACGTTATAATCGATAAAGGAAATATGATCATGTTTCATAAGAGAATCGCTCCTTGTGTAGCTGTTGTGTGGTAACTTAATTATAACAAAGAGAGCGATTCTTTTATTATATAAAGATATACATACGTCAAAAAAGTAGCTGGCATCAAAAGGTTACTTTACGTATCCTTTTGGGTAGGCCCCTTTTGAGAAACATTTGTTATTAACCAAGATACTTCTCATTATTTTTTCTATTAGGATCAATAGTATTAATAGATTGAAGAGTCTTACTGTCTGTTGATATTGTGACTTCTGTTTTTTGCCCTTGTTCATCCGTTACGATAACCTGAACAAATACTTCATAGGCCCTACTATAATTACCGGGGTTTTTATGGTCAATACTGCTTCCATCAATGGTTGCAGATATATCCTTAAACTCCGCCATAGTTGCTTTAACTCCAGAATGTTTTTCTGAAAACTGTTTTGCTAACTCTAAGTATTCATCACAATTATTTCTATACTCTTCCCTAAGTTTTTCAGGATCAAAAGGTACAGTTGTTCCCTTTTTCTCATATTTTTTTGATGCAGAGACTCTGGCACCAGATATAGCTTCTACGACAAAGCTATAGGTGGGCGCTGCATCTGAAATATCACTACCCGGTTCCATAATGTCACCTTTCCAATATGCTTTGGCGACATCAGGATCAATGAAAAAGGACATATAGATTGTCTTGCCGCTTAGGTCCACTTTAAACATATTCCACAGATATTGAGCTCCAATTTCAGCTGCCTGATCCACAGGCAATGCACCAGAGTTTATAGATCGCATAACCTTGTTCTCTAAAACTTGGTAATCAGCTTTTACATAGTCTTTAGCTTTATCAATAAATGTATTGTTAACGTTGTACGTTGTAGAAATGGATTCCTCCTTATCCAATGCCATTGCCATTACTACATTGTTCGCCCCTATAAAAACCGTACTACATAAAGTAATAGCCGCTGCACTTACAACTACTGTTTTCCAAGTGTTTTTTTTCTTTTTTTCCACTATTTGTTTCACAAAATAAATCTCCTTTCAAAATTAATTTTAGTGGTAAACACAAATATAATATAAATCCATAATATTATTGAGTTAATATAAACTTGTTATGAACTTGTAAAAGTTAATTTTACTGTGGTACCAACCTTGGGCAATGATTCAATTGAAAGTACAGCATTATGACAATGAGCTATTTGTTCACAGATAGAAAGCCCAAGTCCTACACCACCTTTTGCCCGATTGCGTGATTTATCCACCCGATAAAACGGTTCTGTTAATTTATTGATTTCATTTTGTGGAATACCCCAACCATTATCCCGAACAGATAAAACTCTACAGCCATTTTCAATGTAGGCATTCCATACAATAACCCCTCCAGGATTACAGGCTTTTATTGCATTATCAGTAAAATTGACGAGCAAACTCTGTAGTAAATCCTTATCCCCATAGAGAGAATCAACATCAATCTTCCATCTAAGTGATATTTGATTTTCCGCCAATTTTGCTGCAAGAGATTTCTGTGAGTGTTCAAATAGACTGTTTACATCGACTACTTTCATTTTAATTAACTGATTTCTTAATGTGGCTAACTCCAAAAGTCGGTTTGATATATTGAGCATGTATTGGCTCTCAGACATAATATAACTGGCTGCAAATATTTTTTCTTCATCGCTAATGGTGGCCTTCTGGATATATTCAGCAAATCCATAAACTGAAGTAAGAGGGGTACGTATCTCATGAGCTAAGTTATCTACAAATTGCTGTTTCTGCTCAGACGCCTCTGCTAATTGGGTAATACGACGTTGAATTTCCTCTGCCATATTATTGAAACTCCCCGCCATTTCAGCAAGTTCATTACGACCAGACACGATAATACGATCATCATATTGTCCATTAGCAATTTTTCTTGATGCCGTAGATACCATATCTAGTGGTTCAAAAACACGACTGAGAATCAATTGAAGGCTGGCCGCTAAAATAATAGTAAATATGATGCCAACTAGCAATAAAATACGCTGTGTTTTCTGCCATGTTTTTAAGTTATCAGAGATATCATGAAGATACTGAATGCTAAATCTATTATTTGTTCCCGGCAACTCTCCAACGATCTTAAAGTAAACACGATCATTTATATGATGAAAAGTGGCCTTTCTAATGCCAGACTCAATAGAATAAGATGTTAATTCGCCTGCACGTTCCGGCAAATTGCTATATACAATTTTCCCTTGGGAAAGTAATTCTAAAAACACACCTTGTTTTTGATAATACTCCGTATAGAAATTAAAAAGCTGCTCTAATGCATCATCTAAATTCCCTCCCCTGTCAACTATAGCCATAAGGTCCTTACCGAAAGATGATGAAATAAAATAATGTTCATTTATTCCACGTTCCTTTATAATATTCATCTGATTGTTAAAAATAAAAACTGAAATAAAAAATAGACTAGAGAAGAATACTATCAAAAATAAAGTAAAGGTTGCACTAAATGTTCTGAACTTCAATCCAACACCTCTAGTCTATATCCCAATTTATATACTGTCTTTATGTAATTATCTAAACCCAGTTTTTTTCTCAACTTTGTGATATGAACATCAACCGTCCTTGTGTCACCTTCAAAATCATAGCCCCATGCCAACCTCAATAGCTTCTCACGTGAAAGAGCAATATTACGGTTTCTAATCAAAGCCACCAGCAAATCAAACTCTTGCGGGGTAATATCAACCAATTCATTATTAAGAAAGGCTTGTCGACCATCTAAATCTATTCGAATATTATCTAGTACAAAAAACTTTTGCTCTTTATTTGTTCGACGAAGCACAGCTTCAACTCTTGCTTGTAATTCCAACATTTCAAAAGGTTTTACAATATAATCGTCAGCACCTAATGTCAGACCCTTAACTCGGTCTGAAAGAGAGCTTTTTGATGTAAGAAAGATAACGGGTATGTCCATTTCTTTTGCTATCTCTAAAACTTCATAACCATTCATTTTAGGTAGCATTATATCCAATAATATTAAATCAAAAGTGTACTTTTGTATGATTTCAAGCACAGCTTCACCATCATATACAGATACACACTCATGACCTACTAGTTCTAGATTTCTGCTAATTAAAATATTGATAGGCATTTCATCCTCAACAATTAAGATTAATGCCATAAAATTCACCCCTTTTCTATTTCTAAACTTTTTAACTAGACTCTTGCATTTTTCCGTCCGATCCCAAAAATGGACATACGGGTGGCGTAAAAGACTAAAATGTAACAATTACGAATATAGTCTTAAGTTTTTGAGCACTTCAGCCAGTGGTTTTTGTGCCCATCCTTGTTCATAAGCATACAGAATGAGTTGTCCTAGGCAATCCTTTCGGATACGACGCACCATATCTCCCAATGCGAGCGACGGCGAATGGCGTTTCTCTTTCGCTTGTTCAAGCGCCAAAAACGTATACGCCAGAAACTGAATCGTCCAAAATCGTTCGATCCCTTTGTGCGAAAGGTACTGGTACTGATCAAAGCCAAGCAACTCCTTGAAGTACCGATACCCCACTTCGATTTGCCAGCGTACAGCATAGTGGCGCAGGACGGTCACGACATCCAGGCTCGTATCCGTACACATCAGGCAAAACGGGGGTTTTTTCGGGTCAAACTTATCTTCCCAGGACAAAAATACACGCACATTTTCCATGTTGCTCAGCGGTCCTTCATACGCGTACACCTTATACGTCTGACCGTCTACGGTAACGGGGCAGAGGTCAGTCGGGCGAAGAACGGTGGATGCAAATGTGGAGGCTTTGATTTTCATCCTAAACGGAGCGATCATTCGATTGGAGCGAAACGCGCCGATGACATGAAATCCCTTTTGGGCACAGGCATCGATCCGCTTTTTACTAGTATACCAGCTGTCGATCAGGACGTATATGTGTTCGTCTGGTGAAGAAGAGTAGATCTCGATGAGTTCAATCGCCAGTTCATTTTTACTTTTAAACGGGATGTTTCTCTCTATACAATCTTCCTTTCGAAAATAGGAGCGAAAATCCCAGGCAACCGAGATATCCCCTGTTACCACATGAGCCGTCACGAGCGAATGAGACCAGACGGATTTCCCTTCGGAATGGGAGTAGTGAAAATCGAGCCGTTCTATTTTTACGGTGGAACGCTCTTTTTTACATAGCGTGTCGTCCAGACTCAAAAACGTGATCGGGCGTGTGTCCCCTCGTGTGGCTCGTGTCTGGCGAATGGTTTCCATCAAATAGGAAAGCCTCTGATTCGTGACGTGTTTGGAACACCAAGGGGATTCCTGTAAAAAGCGAGTCATACAGCTAAGGTCGCGATCATGGCTTGTCGATCTGCGAATTTGGCTGATATTTACATGCCCTTCGCAAAGAATGATGCCGTGAAGAAAGGCGAGCAAATGGCGACGTTGTGGCTTTGATAGAAGTAAATTCAACACGAAAACAAACTTGATGATAGAGGAATGAAAGGCTGCCATAAGGTTGGACATTTTCCTTTTGAGTGATTTTAGGTGTGGTAGCCCAAACTTCTACAAAAGGCCGGAATGTCCTTTTTTATTGCGCATTTATCGACAATTTTTTTGCAAGAGTCTAGAAGTGTAACTTATCTAGTTGAAGACCTCTCAAGCTTTATCTCTGGTGCTGATTTAACGGACGAAGATATAAGGGATCCAGCAGCATTCGATATTGGTATCTTGGAAGAGGAACAACAGAATGAATAATTAGGCAAACTTGTGTTAGTCAAATAAGGAGGGAGCGGCATGTTCATTGGTAAAAATCTGACCAATCTACGAATCATGCATGGATATTCGAAAAAAAGCTCTCTGAAATGTTAGATGTTACAGAAAAGGAAATATCCGTAAATATCATATTTGACAATTCAACACAAGAATGGCAAATTAAAGAATAGTATAAAAAGAGCGCCCTTTTTATAAGGGCGTTCTTTTTATACCATAGTCATGTTTGCTTAAACAAAATTTATAAGCTTGAAAGGAGCGAGAAACGTTGATTGATGAAAAAGGAAAGGTGTGGGGAATTATAAATCCCATTGACTTTCTTCTGTTCCTTATTCTGCTTTTCGGTATCGTTTTTATTGGTGTAAAAATGATGCAGCCAAATGAAATCGTTCAACAAAAAAAAGAAGTCACATATAGTTTATATAATAGTACAGAGTACGCATTTATTGTAAATCGGATTAAGGAAGGAGACATTTTAAGAAATCAAGATAACGGAGATATCCTTGGGGAAGTTATTTCTGTAAAAACTCAACCTGGGAAAGTAATTACTACAAAATCAGATGGAACGATGACTATTAGTCAAGTACCAGATAAGTCTTCCGTGATTATAACGCTAAAAACTAAAGCAAAAGTAAAAGGTACAGATTTAGAGCAGGGGAATATTCCGCTACTTAGAGGAGCAAAAGTAAAAATTAAGGGGCCAAGCTATTCTCTAGAGACTGTTATTAACGATGTATCTTCTTAACATAAGTTTACATATTATGTACTTAAAAATTAGGGTGCATGTGAACTACCCACCACTTAAAACCTGACG
>NZ_KE952733.1:52783-63904 GCF_000466385.1 Aneurinibacillus aneurinilyticus ATCC 12856 | reverse complement strand
CTGGATCATACTGGATAATCAACACCCTTGATTTTACACATTTTTTGTTCAACTGTATACTTATATGAATCGCATCCCTTACAATAATAATATGGAATAAGGGGCTAAACACCAAAGGAGGAATACACTTGGTATTGGAAGAAATTAATGGATTGCACTTCGGCAATTTTTATTTAACACATTCGCAGCCAACCGATACGGCTTTGCTCTATCACGACGTAACCATTACATATGGTGAACTTGATAAGACGATCCGACAGTATGCTACATATCTGCAACAGAACGGCATTAAAGCAGGAGACGTAGTAGCATTGAGCTGCTATAATACACCGGAATTCATTTATGTTTATTTTGCTGTTGCCCGGCTGGGCGCTATTATTGTTCCACTAAACTTAACACTCACAATGGAAGAGATTACATATATTATTCGCAACGCGGATACGAAAGCAATGTTTGTCCATGAAAATATTCTTGCTAAACTTCATGTATCCCCGGAGCAGTTACAGGCCACTCTTGGATTACAGAGCGTGTTCGTAATCAATCCGGATACGGCCGCTGCTATTGCTGAATTGGAGATAGGCGAGATGATAGAAGTAAACCCGCGCACAATCTCTACACTTCTCTACACATCAGGCACAACCGGAAAACCAAAAGGCGCAATGCTCAGCCACGAAAATTTAATGGCTAATGCTGCTTCCTGCAATCGCTTGCTCAAATTAAATGCAGATGATGTATTCATGTGTGTGCTACCGATGTTTCATACATTTGGCTTCACTACATCTGTTCTGCTTCCGCTGTATGCAGGAGCTGCGATTGATATTCATGAGGCCTTTCAGCCGAAAGAAATTATGCACTCACTCGTTCAAAACCGTGTAACGGTATTTTGCGGAGTCCCGGCTATGTATGTGGTCTTGGCACAAGCCTTACGCTCAGGCAAAGCGGAATTCCCCGATCTGCGGCTAGCTGTCTGCGGCGGTTCGCCAATGCCTGTAGAAGTGCTGAATCTCTTCAATCAACAGTATAATATTCCTTTGGTGGAAGGATACGGCCTGACAGAAGCCTCTCCTGTCGTTAGCCTAAATCCCCTGGATGGAGAGAAAAAACCAGGCTCGATTGGCAAACCGCTACCTGATGTGGAGGTGCGTATTATTGATGAGAAAGGAAACGAATTACCTGCAGGCGAAGATGGGGAAATTATTGTAAAAGGCCCAAATGTTATGCAAGGTTATTATGGCATGCCGGAGGCAACAAAAGAAACCATTGTCGATGGCTGGCTGCATACGGGCGATATTGCCCATATGGACAATGAAGGGTATATTTTTATCGTAGACCGTAAGAAAGACATCATCATCACACGTGGATTGAACGTATATCCACGTGAAATCGAAGAAGCATTGTACCGACATCCAAGTGTACTCGAGGCAGCCGTTATCGGTGTCCCCGATCCGGTAAAAGGAGAAGTCGTCAAAGCTTTCGTCGTACCCAAAGAAGGGCAAACGCTTGACCGCCGTTCTGTTCTCGATTTTCTCAAGCCGAATCTGGCCAATTATAAAATGCCACGCTTCGTCGAGATTATGGAATCCCTGCCAAAAAATGCAGCTGGGAAAATATTAAAAAAGGAATTACGCAATCTCTCCCACTAACCGATTGCATGAATAATAAACAGCAGTAAAATCACGACGGCAAGAATAGAAAACGAATTGCTTCTGGTCGGCGCCCCGGGCTTATACAGGCTTGCATGCAAAAAAAACAGGACAAGAAAGACGAACAGCCAGGCGCCGCCCAATAGATGACGATCCCAGGATGGTATCAGGCGAAGCATTATCCCACCATGTAAAGCAGCAACCGCTATCGCTAACTGGGAAAGGAATGACAGACTATGGGTACCCGCATGTCCGAGCTGACGAAATGCCGTCCGTCCTCGCCTTCCCAGCACGGAAAATATAAGATAGGGGATAACGCTAACAACAACAGCTACATAACCTACACCCTGTCCGATTCCATACCATATGCTCTTTTTATTTGCTTCGCCGCCTGCTTGCACTGCTGGCGGCGTTTTTTCTTCCGGCAATTGCTTTTCCGTCGTTGTTACTGTTTGATTTCCCTGGGGAGACTCTGTCACAGGTATTTCTGGTGTTCCCTGTGCAGGCCCTTCACCCGAAGCTTGGGAATGCTGCGCCTGTTCCCCTGCTTCCCGCACCGTTTGCTGCCCTTGTGCTCCTTCTATTTTTACGGGTGCCTTATTCCCTGTATCCGTCTCCGATGGCTGTTCCCCCACCTTCTGTGTCTGCCCTTCGGATTCGGCATTGTAATTCGGCACAGGGTCCATCACCAGCAGAAAAAGTAAAATGCTAAAAACTACAATGCCAATCAGCAGAATAAACCAGATAATATTACGGACCCACACCCTTTCTTCAGCTCCTTCAGACCGCTCGTACATTCATTAGTTGTATATATGCGCGACTGAAAGAAATATACGTATCATCCGCATTCAATCGGCAATAAATCGTAACAAATTCATGTTACAAAAACAAAAAATGTCTTTATAATATATGTTGGATGATAAAAAAGGGGGATTTTTACATTGTATAAAAGATTGATTTTTACTATTTTGTTGCTCCTTCTATCCCTTTTTTCCGCTGCTTGCAGTTCAACTGCCGCCAAGCAAGAGAACCTTCCCAATGGTGATACGCTTGAAACTACGGCAAGTATTAATAATATTCCACAAATGCTAACCAAAACGGATGCTGGCATTGTAAAGGTATACAAACTTGCTCTGCAGCACCAAGATACATTAAAACAAATTCCTGTATACGATGGCAGCCAATACACAAGTATTCTGCAAGCATTTCTGTATAAAATCAATTCGGACGGCAGTATTGTGTGGAATTCCCACGGCAGCACGAGCGGCAAGGCAATCGCGGTTGCTACCGATGTTATTACAATGAGCGAGGCTGGTAAGCCTATAGCGGAAATTCAACAAACGATAGAAAAAAAACATGGCGGAGAATATGGGGCTGATTCACCGAAACGCAATTATAAACCATAGAGTGAACCTTCACGCAGCGGGGATTTTACTGCCTGGCAAAGCGGGATAAAAAACGCAGAGATGCAAACAAGCATCTCTGCGTTTTTTATATTTGTGGTATGAAACGATGATGTCATACAAATAGCCTGGCTATATGGCTTTCGGTTGAGCAAGAGGAATTTGATTTATTTTTTGTGCCAGCGCAAAATCCTTTCCGGTCAGACCGCTCTCTTCCTTTGTTGTCAAACGCAAGACAACCTTATTATACCGGATGTCGATCTCAGGATGATGGTGTGCATCTTCAGCGAATTTACCAACCTGGTTCACAAATGTAAGTGCTTCGCTAAAATTCCTGAATATTACCTTCCGTTGGATATACGTATCATCTTCAAGCGTCCATCCAGGAATTTTAGACAGGTTAAGTTCAATTTGCTCTTTCGATAATTTTGCCATTTTCATCATCCTTTCTTCCTCTTCCAATTTTCTTACCCATTACCACTTTATGCAAAACCTAGACGTTTTTTTCCCTAGGCAAGGAAACAATAAATAGCGAGCCCTTACCCGGCTCACTTCGAACCTGAATGCTTCCATTGTGGCTTTGTACTAAGCTCTTCGTAATGGCAAGACCCAATCCGAAGCCCTCGTACTTTTTATTGTAAGAGGAGTCGGCCTGTTTGAAAGGCTGATAAATATGTTTAATCTCATCTTCAGGAATGCCGACACCATCATCCTCTACTTCAAAGCAGCACATATCTCCTTGCATATATGTACGCACGGTAATATGACCGTTAAAAGGGGTATATTTAATTGCATTCTGTAATAAATTTACTGCTATTTGTTTTATTTTCCCGCGATCTGCCAACAGCCAAAGCGGCGTACTTCCATAGTTCACCTGAACGTTGTGTCCCTTTTTCTGAACATTGGTCGCCAACTCTTCCACTGTTTCACTTATAACTTCTTCAAGCGTAAACAGGGACAGTCTCAGTTCCAGTTTCCCGGACTCAATACGCGAAAAGTCTATCAAATCATTAATCAAACTCAATAAATCCTCCGACTTGCGATGCACTGTCTGGACAAACTTCAAATTGGTTTCATCTTCCTCTTTGCTGAGACGTTCCTCCAAAAGTTCTGAATAGCCCATAATGACAGTAAGCGGTGTACGCAATTCATGAGAAACATTGGCCAAGAATTCCGTTTTCATCCGATCCAGCTCTGAAAGCTTACGATTGTTCTCTTCAAGAATTTTATTCTGCCTGGACATTTTGCTAGTGAATATCCAGAGAAGAGCAAGAAGCACCAAAATGGTACACACGCTTAACGTTAATTCTTTATGACATCCTTCGTCCGGCATGATAACCAATTTGTAAATAAACCACCCGACCTGAAGCAAGATAAAAACGAGAAGAAACGGGACACAAAACTCCAATGAATATTTCCGCTTCACCGCTCTCCCCTATTCTTCCATACGAGGAGCAGAAACGGAAGAATTCTCACTTTGTTCTCCCCGCCCTATATAATTTTCGATTTTCTGCAAAAAGTCACGAATGCGGACCGGCTTCGTAATGTACCCAATACATCCGGCTTCAAGCGCGGATTTGATATCCGATTTCATCGCCAAAGCCGATAAGGCAACAATCGGAATTTTGGTTAACTCAGGAATAGATTTAATCGTCCGGGTAACAGCCAGTCCGTCCATGCCAGGCATATGAATATCCATCAAAATTAAATCTGGACGAAATGTTTCCAGCATTTCTAACGCTTTCAATCCGCTTTCGGCTACAAATATTTCATATTCTGATTTCAATTGTAGAATTTCAATGAATAGCTCACGATTTGAAGGGTTGTCTTCCACAAGTAAAATGCGATATCCCATCTTGCGTTCCCCTTTACTTATTCAATAGCCAACTACGTAGTCTTTGAGAAAATAGTAGGTACATCGTCTGAAGAAGGAGAAATATATTCCGCTACCCTCATTACCTGTCCTCGTTCCACAAAACGCAAGGGACCCTTGATATAAGAAAAAATCTTCCCTTGCGTATGTTCACTTAGCCTCTCTAGTATATCCACGTATCCAGCTTGAAATGATTGTACCGCAACCAAAATGTCATATTCAGGATGCTTCTGAGCGATTTCTATAGCTTCTCGCTTTGATTCTATCATAAAAGCTAAAAAAGGTCGGTTCCCTTTTTGTATTTTTTCGGAAAAATCCTGAAAAGAATCTAAAAAATCGACTGTATAAAGCACCAAAAGAGGATCTTTTTTATACGTTTGTTCACACACATGAGAAGTAACCACCTCTTTCATAGCAGAAGGAAGGTAGAAGGAAAAAATACTTCCCTTTCCCAGCTTACTCTCCACCCCAATGGTTCCTCCGTGCAATTCAATAAGCTGTCTGGACAGGGCAAGCCCCAAACCAGTTCCTTCATATTTACGATCCAGCCTGCCATCATTCTGATAAAACGGATCGAAAACCGCCTCCCATTTCTCTGTTTCAATGCCAATGCCTTCATCGGCGACACGGACAATTACCGTATGCTCGCTCTGTTCAATCATGACACGCACTACACTATGCGAATGGCTGAATTTGATGGCATTGCCGATTAAATTCAGCAGAATCTGACGTATTCTTGTTTTATCAGCCACCACCTGCAAAATCGGATGCTTTGTTTCGATTACAAGTGAGATGTTCTGCTTCTCAGCTTTGGCCTCCATCATAACGAGTGTGTTACGAACCAATTCCACCATATCGAATCGACTCATTTCCAGTTCATATTTTCCGGCTTCAATTTTGCTTAAATCAAGAATATCATTTATCATCGTCAGCAAATGCTCTCCCGCTTTTATGATGTTACGGGTGAAATTCTTTTGTACAGGAGAAAGTTTCTCCTCCGCATCTTCATGCAGCAACTCCGCAAAACCAATAATTCCAGTTAAAGGTGTACGGACTTCATGTGACATGTTAGCAAGAAATTCCGACTTTAGACGCGTAGATTCTCTGGCACGATGCGACTCTTCCCGCAGACGCGCATTCGCCTGCTTAAGTTCTTCGACCAAATTGGCAATGCTTTGACTCATCCGGTTGAACGCTTTGCTTAGCTCTCCCCACTCATCCTGCCTTTTCATCGCCACCTGAGTGGTAAAGTCCCCCTTCGTCATCCGGCGAACACCATCAAGCAATGAGAAAATCGGGTTCGTAATGCTATGGGATATATAATATGAAAAAAGAAGAGCCAATAGCAGCGTTCCGCCCATGACAATATAGCCTGCTTGCACTGACGACCAGGCATTATTTAGCACCTTCTTATTATCGCTGCTAATTTCATGGATTTTTTGCTGCGAAAGCTCTTCCGCTTCATTCATTAACTCAATAGCCAGCGGCTGTGCCCGGGAATTTAGCGTAGCAAGCGCATCTTTTGGGTTGTTGCGTTGATAGACAGGAATGACCTCATTGCTCAGAATTCCTTCCCAATCTTCGCTATGAATAATGAATTGTTCAATTCCTTCCTTTTCGTGCGGCAAGGCATTTTTCTTCAACTGATCCTCAATGTTTTTGGCCCGCTTGCTCGCTTCTATGAATTTCTTATGTAACTCCTCGTCTCCTGTAGTAACATACAGCATAACATAATTAATTCGTTCCATAATCGTGCTTTTGATTTGCAACTGCGTGGTTAAATTGGGCACAGAATGATTAATAATTTTATCATTATCACGTGCTACCTGAAACATTTGATGATTCAGTACGAACATGCCGCTTCCCGCAAGTAGAACAAGCGTCAGAAATACGCTAAAGAACTTTAGTCTAATCGGTAAGTTACTCCACTTTTTCAATGCTCTCATTTTATTTGCTCCGTATTCTTCACTGGCATCCTAAATATGGGGGCTGTACTGGTAAAAAAAATGCACCTTTTTTATACTCATCTAGCTTTTGTTTAATTTTGTTTTGTATCGGGTTCGGAACCATAGAACCAAAAGGCGCTAAATCCTGGCCTCCGTTCTTGAAATCGAAAAGCAGGCAGCCTTCCGGCAATGATCCATCCTTGTATTGTTTAGCAATTTGGAGATAAACGTTTGTTACATCTTGTACCGTGCTCGTAATAATCGTTCCTCTAGACACGAACGATTGATCAGAAATATAGCCTACTGCCCACCGTTTTGCATGATGCGCCTCCATGATGACATCAATATTGAATCCATCCCCCATTGGCACAAGAACATCAGCATTTTGCTCCACCATGCTTTTAGCAATTTTAACGGCTGCCGCGCCATCATTCCAACTGTTTACCTCCTGCACGATAACCTGATTTCTCTGGTCCTGTTCCTTAACGGCCTGAATAAACGGTTCGATTTCTTTCATGGAATGGTAAGCAGGAATCAGGCCAACTTTGTGCGTTTTTGTCATCAGTCCTGCTACCATACCCGAAAAGTATCCGATTGACTCGGGCGTAAAATTAACTGCTGATACATTAGGGATATTCGACTTCCCGTTAAAAAAAACAAAATGCGTCTTCGGATATATAGGTGCGATACGGTTAAAAATCGATTCAAAGCTTCGTCCATTGCCAAAAATCAAATCATATCCTTCTTCCGCAAGCTTCTTCGTCTCTGTGATTTGTATTTGATCTGTGTTTATATCTTGCTTATAAACAATTTGTGCATGCAACTCTCGTTCAATTTGCTGCAGCCCTCTAAACGCCTGGTTATCCCAGCCTTGATCATCTTTTTTTCCTTCTAATAACAGCGCCACTTTGAATGGAGGCTTTTTAAGTGATACGTTTTTTTTATTTTCTATTAATGAATATAATAAACAGCCAACCAATAACAGCAATGCTACAAGGAGAGGTATTTTCTTCAGCATAAACACATCCCTTTTCTACGGCTATATTACCATTGTATACATTTTGAGTTAAAGCTCTGAAGTGCAAAAATTGCAGAAAAAAAATCCAGATTTATGAATCTGGATTTTAGGGAGTGTAAATATTGTATTGTTTGATTTTATAGTATAAGGTACGCAATGAAATGTCGAGTTTTTCTGCGGCGAGGCGTCGGTTTCCCTCCACTTCATTCAACACTTTTTCGATATGCCTGCGCTCCACTTCTTCGAGCGTTGGCAATTGTTCCGGTACACTCCTAATAAAATCAATCGCACTCTGCACAGTATCTCGCAGATGCGGAAGCTTAAAAGGCTTACATATATAATCAAGCGCCCCCAGCTTCATGGCCTGAACAGCGGTCTCAATAGTAGCATAAGCAGTAACCATGATTACCTGGCATTCTTCATCTATTTCTTTCATCCTGCTTAGCACTTCAATGCCACTCATCTCCGGCAATTGAATATCAAGCAGTACAAGTTCAGGATGATGTTGCTCATATAAATGTAGTGCTTCCTGCCCCGAATGAGCGGTCACAATTTCCATATGCTCTGATTGGATCGCCGTCGCCATTAAAAAACAAATATCTGTATCGTCATCAACAATTAAGACGCTCGGCTTGCCTTTCATCCCTTCTCCTCCCATCTTCTCTTCATTCATTATATATCATACATATCAATGAAAATACAGGGAATATAGGATAGAAAAGAGCTCTGGTCATATGGTTTTATTTTCGTTTAAATTCTAGTTAAGATGTCCCTTGCAATATGCACGCCACAAGCTCCCGCTTGTGCCAATCCGCGTGTGATGCCCGCACCGTCACCACCTGCATACAAACCACGAATCTCCGTTTCAAAATTCTCATTCAGATATGGGCGTGCCGAATAAAACTTCGCTTCTACGCCATAAAATAATGTATGATCGCTGGCAAGCCCCGGTGTTACATAATCAAGCGCTTCCACCATTTCGATTAAGCTTTTCATTGTATTATAAGGCAGAACAAGCCCCAAGTCCCCCGGTACAGCCTCTTTAAGTGTCGGTTCGAGGAAGCCTTCTTTCAGACGCTTCTCCGTCGTTCTGCGCCCGCGTTTAATATCACCATAACGCTGTACGATAACAGAACCGTTAGATAAATCGTTGGCATGACGGCAGATTTCTTTAGCATATTCGTTCGGTTTATCAAACGGTTCTGTAAACACATGAGATACAAGAAGTGCGAAATTCGTATTCGGTGATCCCAGTTTTTCATCCTTGTATGCATGTCCATTCGCAGCCATAACCCCGCTGTGGTTTTCAACGACCACATGTCCACTCGGATTAGAACAGAAGCTTCGGATTACCTGATCAGTGGATGAACGGTAGAGAAATTTCCCCTCATATAAATGATGGTTAATCTCTTCCATGACAACATTGGTTGTTTCTACACGCACTCCGATATCAACCTGATTATTCAGCAGACGCAGTCCCTGGCGCTTCAAAATATTACCGAACCATTCCGAACCATCACGTCCCGGAACAATAACGACCTGATCTGCCATATACGTTTCACCAGATTTGCATTCGATTCCTCGAATATGCATACCTTCTTCTGTTTTTTCAGTAAGGATATCGGACACTTCACTTTTGAACTTCATCGTAATTTTGCTTTCAAGCTCACGATAGATGCTTTGCAAAATCTCAAGGTTCTGCTCTGTACCAAGATGACGCACATTTGCACGCAACAACTTCAGTCCCACACCCGCAGCTTTCCGTTCGATCTCTCGCACTTCAGCTGTTGTTGGATCAGTAATATTCAATGTAGCTCCATGCTCTAGATTAATCTCATCCACATAACGAATCAAATCGAGCACCTGGGACGGGGGAAGATAATCCGTCATCCAGCCACCGAATTCAGTTGTAATGTTGAATTTACCGTCAGAATAAGCACCGGCTCCACCAAATCCGTTCGTAATCGAACAGGCAGGCAGACAACCGCTGAATTCCTTTCGGCCTGCAGGCGGTGGACACTTTTTAATTTTTTTCTCTAAAATCGGACACCGACGTTTAAAAATATCGTGACCTTTATCTATTAACAAAACATCTAAAGCAGGATTTTTTCTTGTCAGCTCATATGCTGTGAAAATACCGGCAGGACCGGCTCCTACAATAATAATGTCATACTTCATCAGACGAAAGCCCCCCTGGATGTACAAACTAATTTTGAGACCTTCCTGATTATACACTTTGCTATGTAAAGAATCAACGAAAACACGAATATTTTTTCATCCACTGTACATTTCGTTCGTTATTTAGCATACGAATATTCGGGAATAATCGTTCCGGCAACAAATAAGTCAACCCAACCATCTACAAGTTCATTTTCTGACATAGAAGACATTTGGGAATTTTCTTCTCCGTGCAGAATCAATGCATAAATGCGGGCGAACAAAATGCTGTACAGGCCGGCTGCAACAGCATGGCTATTCACGTCCTGCCGAATCTGACGCATAGTCTTGTAATAATCAAAAAATTCAGCAAGCTTATGAATAACATTTTTTGTAAACGTATCCACATACCTACGGCACTCTTCCATTTTCTCTGCTTCATTAAGCAACAGCTTAATTAACGGCAATTCCTTTCTAAAAGCGGAAATAAACGCGCGTACGATAGCACGCAAATCATGTTCGAAATCATCCGTGATACCCTGGACAATATATTCACTAATTTCAGATAACAACGCATGACGCTGAAACATTTCCGTAAACAATTTTTCCTTGCTTTCAAAATGGCGGTATACAGTCAAGTCATTCACTCCAGCCAGCCGTGCAATCTCACGGATCGTTGAAGCTTGGAATCCTTTCTGCGAAAAAATTTCTACAGCCGAATGAAGAATTTTTTCTCTGGTTCTTTTTACTCTTGGGGAATATTTCTTTTCCATGCATATTCTCCTTTACTCTATCATTCTCTATCTGTTGTAGGATCTAATCTAATAGGCAAAAAAACCTACAATACCAGTATCCACCATTTTTCATCATGAAACAAGTTACAATTTAAAAAAACAAAAGAAAAAAATGAAATTTACCTTCTTCTGATGATTGAAAAAATTACATATCGCTTCTTACTTTACAACGACATCTACTTTCTTATCAAAATAAAAAAGCTTCAATCCCTTACAGGATTGAATCTTGTAGTTGTTTTGGATATGCAAATAATCGGGAAGACAGGATTTGAACCTGCGACCTCCTC
>NZ_KE952733.1:0-52683 GCF_000466385.1 Aneurinibacillus aneurinilyticus ATCC 12856 | reverse complement strand
AACGAGGCGCTCTACCAAGCTGAGCCACTTCCCGATAAATGTATGCAGAAAGGGATGGTAGCGGCGGAGGGGATCGAACCCCCGACCTCACGGGTATGAACCGTACGCTCTAGCCAGCTGAGCTACACCGCCTCAAAACAATCGAATAAGAAAAGAGCGGGTACTAGCCTATTACAAAAGCTTTTATTATCACTTTCGTGTTAATATTCAACTTCTTGCTTATATAATGGCGGAGAAGGAGGGATTCGAACCCTCGCACGGTTTAACCCGTCTACTCCCTTAGCAGGGGAGCCCCTTACAGCCTCTTGGGTACTTCTCCGAATAATGGCGGACAGGGTGGGATTCGAACCCACGAGACGAGTTAACCCCGCCTACACGATTTCCAATCGTGCTCCTTCGACCAGCTCGGACACCTGTCCCTACATATTTAACAGCGACAAGATTCATCCTATCATAACCTTAGATTAAAAGCAAGGTTTTTTTTAAAAAGCTCCTTCTCCAGTACTGGAGAAGAAGCTTGACATGTACAGGGATTATCCGCAATGCTTCTTAAATGCTTCAAGCAAATCTCCCGCAATAATTTCAAGCGGACGGTTTTCAATTTGATGACGCTCCATCATATACACTAGCTCTCCATCCTTCAACAAAGCAAAAGAAGGAGAGGAAGGCGGATAACCAGTAAAATATTCTCTCGCTTTAGCGGTCGCTTCCTTATCCTGGCCAGCAAATACCGTATAGAGATGATCGGGCTTTTGCTCGCTATGCTGCAGTGAATAGGCTACAGCAGGACGGGCAAGACCAGCAGCACAGCCGCACACTGAGTTAACGACTACAAGGGCGCTTCCTTTCATGTTTTCAAACTTCGCCTCTACATCTTCCGGTGTTAACAACTCTTCAAATCCGACAGATGTAAGCTCTGTACGCATCGGTTGAATAACCGAGCGCATATATTCATCATATGACATCATAAGTCTTATCCCTCCATTACCGTTTCGTACTTTCTTATGGCATGATTACAAAGCGGTTTATTTCATTATAGCGATTTCTCTCCTGTTAGGAAAGTTTTGCAGAACATTCCCGCGCAGAGTGCATCCTTTTACCTGTTTCCAAAAAAAATCAATATTGTATAATTTTATAATGAGGAGGGTTCGTATTCAGCGAATATAATAAATTAAATTTTCGCCAGAAATTTTTGCACATTACTGCTGTTTTTATAGTAGAATAGGCGACGAACATACATCGATACCTGTTTATGGACGAAGTACATAATAAAGAGATAAATAGAGAAAGAAGGGACATATTTTGGAGAATAATCGGAGGAGAAAAAACAGGAACATAATTTGGATTGCGCTATCCCTGTTAGGATTAGTTATTGGAGCGAATATCTTATTTCGCGATAGCCCCCCTGTTCAATCAGCCCATGCGTTTCTAAATAAAATTTCCAATGACACGCTGTACCCGAAAACTAACGAAGAAGCATTGAAACAGCAAAATGCAAATCCAGAACCTAATCCACCGGTTCCGGAAAAAACAGCACTCCCTTCAGCAAAATCAGCTGAAGTTTCTAATGTACCAGCGGTTGGCAAAATGATCGCCAAAATCCCCTTGTCTAAACCAACCGTATATTTAACTTTTGATGACGGACCGGGTCGATATACACAAGACATTGTAGAAATTTTAGACAAAAACGATATTAAGGGTGGATTTTTTTGGGTAGGACAAAATCTAAAAACAGAACAGCAGAGCACTTTCGCTAAAAAGATGCTGGAAAACGGACACATTATCGGTACCCATACGATGCATCACGAAACGTTGAGAAAAAAACCGAAAGACGTACAGGTACAAATGATTCGTACTTCTACTGAATATATCTCCCAAAAAATTGGTGCGCCCATTTATTATTTTCGACCGCCTTACGGAGCCATCGACCAAAATACATTGGTTGCTTCCAAGGAAACGAATCAAATCCTTGCCTACTGGAACGTAGATAGCCTGGATTGGAAGCACGGTGACAAGCCGGATTTAATTATGAATAATATCGCCAGCGAAGTAAAGCCAGGCTCCATTATCCTCATGCACGAAAAAGAGCAGACGGTACGGTTGCTGCCGAAAATTATTGAATTACTCAAGCAAAAAGGCTACGGCTTTGCGCCACTTCCTGTACCAGATCCCGTTGAAAAATCATAGTATTCAATTCATGCAAAAAGAGGCACACCGCTTAAAAACGGAGCCTCTTTTTTTAAGCTTAATCAAGAACAACGAGACACGAACCGGCGCCCGCTTTAGGTTCGTTGTGATGGCTATTTCCCTGGATGATACTGGATAATCAACACCCTTCGCTTAATTAATACACATCGCGTCGAATAAATACAATATAAGCCACAAGAAGGGAGGCTACACTCCATATGCCAAGAGTAGTCAATGAAAAGGTCAGGCTTAATCCGGGAATCGTCGGCAACGTGCCCGCCAGATAATCGGTTAGCTGTAGATTTACCATGAAAAAATATTTTGCTGACTCCCATGCAGATGCCATATTCGTTAAAATCGTACCCGCAATAAGAGCGGATACCATCACTCCCATTCCTGCGGCTGTACTGCGAACAAGCACAGATACCATAAATGAAATGCATGCTACCGCAAGACAGGCGTACCAGGAAAGTCCATACTCCATCATGATATACAGCCATTGTGGGAGTACATGCACACCTTCTGTATTCACCTCCTCCCCTTGAATCTGAAATCCGGTTAGTACTGGGTATGCCCATCCTGTATAGCCAAATACAACACCGGAAATTGCATAAGCAATAATTCCTGTAAGTACAACAATCGCCGAAACAAATAGAAATAAGGCAATCAACTTGCTTGTAAGTATTCTCCATCTTTTTACAGGACGAGTTAGCAGCAACTTAATTGTTCCACCCGTATGCTCGCCCGAGACAATGTCCGAAGAAATAATTACAATAAGAAGCGGGATAAACAAGGAAACAGCATTGCTCATGAAATCCCGCGTGAATGTGACTCCGTTCGGAGATGTTGGATTAATGTCGTGATCCAAATAATATTGTTGTTGCTGAATACGAATCCGCATTAATTTTTTCCAGTCTTCTGGAATACGAGTGCTGCTCAAGCGATTTGTCGTATCATTGATGCTCTGCCGCACCGACACCTTCCAATCTGTCGTCCCGAGCTGCTTCTGATTATCGAGTGTGGCCCGGAACTGAGCATAAGTAAAAATCGGTACAAGCACAAGCAAAATCAATACAACAACCCATAGTCGCTTCCTTTGCAAAATTTTCAACGCCTCGTTCATAACTAAGCCATACATACTAAGCATGATGCTCCCCCTCGGTCATATCGAGAAACAAATCCTCAAGACTCGGCTTTTTCCATTCGATTCCGTATATTTCGATGCCTTGATCGACTAGAGCGGCTGTTAGCTGTGGAATATGCTCGGGAGCTACTTCTGTTACAATCCCGGCGTCTACTAATTCCTGCTCCCGTACCTTGATGAATGGTGAGTTCATAAGCAAACTTTTCGCCCTATCATAAGGGTTAGCATACCAGATGATTTTACGAAAGTTTTGTGTCAACAATTCATCCACGACCCCTACGCGAATGATACTTCCTTCGTTAATAATGGCTACTCGATCGCACATAAGTTGAATTTCACTCAGCATATGACTTGAGATAAATACACTCAAGCCCTCATCAGCCAATTGGCGGATAAAAGCACGCAATTCTCTAATTCCCTGCGGATCAAGACCATTAGTCGGCTCGTCTAAAATGAGCAGCTTCGGGTCACCGAGCAAAGCCTGGGCAATCCCGAGACGCTGGCGCATCCCCAGTGAATAATCTTTTACACGATCCCCAATACGTGCACTTAAATCGACACGTCGTACAACTTCATCAATTTTCTCCCGGGTTACCCCTGGAATCATGCGGGCAAAATACTCCAGGTTCTCCATTCCACTCAAAAACGGATATAGTTCAGGATTCTCCACAATCGAACCAACCTTTGCCAGCGCTTCCGTATGGTCTTTCTGGATATCATAACCGCATACGCGAATTCGCCCCGCGGTTGGTCGAACAAGGCCGACCATCATCCGAATTGTGGTAGTTTTCCCTGAACCGTTTGGTCCAAGAAATCCAAACACTTCGCCCTCTTGTACAGAGAAGGAGATACCTTTAATAATACGGTTACGGCGAATTATCTTTTCTACCTGGTCTAGTTCAAGCGTAATCGCTCGTTGCACCGCTCTTCCCTCCTATCGGATTACTTCAGCCATCCTCTCTCCGATCCGTCGGTACCCCGCTTGGTTCGGATGAAAATGGTCACTGGACAAATATTTTTTGCCATCTACACGAAATAAGTCGTCGGTCGGTACAAAAATCGCATGAGGATACCGGTATAAAACGGCCGACGTTTCACTATTCCAACGCTCTACAACCTTATAGCTTTCCTGTGCATTCGATAAGTCGGCAAACGCATTATATAGCCCCATATACAAAATTTTGGCCTTCGGATTTAACGAATCGATAATTTTTACGATTTCCTTGTAGCGCTCTACTGCCCCAGGCAAACGCTTCTGACTTATTTCCGGATTAACCTCTTCTGCTCCCCCTGCATTAAACAAGTCATTTCCACCAATCGAAAGTGTAACGATATCGGCCTGGCGGAGCGTTCTTCGAATATCTTCTTTTTGTTGTAAATCACGCAGCAAATCAGCAGTTTTATATCCATTTACCCCATGGTTTAATACATACGCTTGCTGACCTGTCGCCTCCGACAGACGCGCCCGCAAGTTGCCGACATAACCAAGTCCTGCTCCGTCTCCTGTGCCTCGAGTTAACGAATCACCCAACGCAACGATTTGGACGGCGTTTACTTTGGGCTTCCCCGTTTCTTCTGTACCTTTGTCAGTTTTCCACTCTCCCGTCGCGGAAGGGGAAAGAATATCTGTAATCCCCAGATAAAGCCCAACTGCAAGAGCCAGAGTAGATGCAAGGGAAAAAACCGCAAATAGACGCCAGCTGGCTTGTGATGACATATCCGCTCCTCCTTTGGACGAAATTCTTTTTCCATTATATACATAACTGACAAGAAGTAAAAAACACATACCTTTTTTGTTTCTCTTACATATAAGCAGGGTAAAGTAAAAAAGGAGAAATACATTCATATGAGAGGATGAAATAATAATGAACAACAACAATGACAACCGAAACCATAATGATAAAGAAGCCCAAAATAAGTGTATACAGAATACAGCCGTTCCTAATTTCGATGCAGCCAAGAAGACAGGTACCGAATTCGAGCATATGAAATCGAATGAAGAGCTCCGAAAGGAAGGTTTACTCGAAGATCCAATTCAAGAAACCAAGGAGCATGCTGAACAAGCTGCGGATAAAAGGTCGAATGTTAAATTAGTAAGGGCAGAGGAAGAGAAATAAAAAGGAGCCCGATCGGCTCCTCTAACGTTTATTCGTTTATTAGCGTATGTACCTTTTTTATCACATCGGCTTTTAAGCATGAAAGGTTGGTCTGCGCTTCTTCCATGGTGCTGCCTTTTACGCCAAAGTAGACTTTTAGCTTCGGTTCCGTGCCGGACGGCCGCAGGCAGAACCACGCACCATTTACTAATGTGTATTTCAATACATCAGATGCAGGAAGCGTAAGTTCCTCGTCCCGGTTCTCCTTCACGAACCGGCGCCGCCCTGTTTGGTAGTCTTCTACCACATTTACTTTTTGACCGCTCATCTCCAAAGGAGGCTCCTTACGGAACGTTTGTAGAATGGACTGGATGGTTTCAATCCCCTTTTTTCCCCTCAGTGTTATCGAATACAAATCTTCCAGATAATACCCGTATGTCGTAAATACTTCCATCAATCCTTCATATACCGTCAGACCACGTGATTTATAATATGCAACCATCTCTGCAACAAGCAGGCATACCTGCACCGCATCCTTATCCCGTACAAAATCACCAGCGAGATATCCGTAGCTTTCTTCATACCCGAAAAGGAACGTACGATCTCCCATCTGCTCAAATTCTTTTATTTTCTCTCCAATGAATTTAAATCCTGTCAATGTGTCTATCGTCTCCAACCCAAAGGAGCTTGCAATGGCGCGCCCGATTTCAGACGTGACGATCGTCTTCAATACGACACCGTTTGGCGGAAGCGTACCTCTTGCCCGCTTTTGTTCCAGCAAATAATGCAGTAGAAGCGCCCCGGTCTGGTTCCCGGTCAGTACCACATAGTCGCCGTCGCCGTTTTTAACCGCAACACCGACACGGTCTGCATCCGGATCCGTACCAAGCAGCACATCAGCATCCACTTTCTTGCCATATCGAATCGCCCACTCGAATGCAGCATGCTCCTCAGGATTTGGAGAAGCAACCGTAGAGAATTCAGAATCGGGCTGCTCCTGCTCGGCTACAACGGTCACATGCGAAAATCCCATCTGAGCAAGACCTCGGCGTACCAGAACATTGGCCGTGCCATGCAGCGGTGTAAATACAATACGCACATCCTCACTCATCCGCCCAATGACTTCTGGATTTACACTTAGGGCACACGCCTTCTGAAGATAAGCTTCGTCAATGTCCGCTCCAATCTCTACGAACAATCCGGCTTTGCGTGCTTCTTGTTCGTCCATAACTTCCACGGTCAACTCATCGGACACTTCATTTACTTTATCTGTTACTGCATCGGCTTCCATTGGGGGCAGTTGTCCCCCGTCCGGCCCATATACCTTGTATCCATTATACTCTGGCGGATTGTGGCTGGCCGTAATTACAATGCCTGCATACGCGTTTAAATGACGCACTGCAAACGACAGAACCGGAGTCGGACGGATGTCATCGAATACATAAGCTCGGATGCCGTGTCGTGCCAGTGTCAAGGCCGACTCCAGCGCGAATGCCCGCGACTGACGGCGCACATCATACGCGATGGCCACACCGCGCAGCTTCGCCTCCGCTCCCTGTGCTTCTATATAACGGGCAAGCCCTTCAGAAGCCTTGCGCACTGTATATGTATTCATCCGGTTCGTACCCGGTCCCAGTTCGCCGCGCAATCCACCGGTACCAAAGGCCAGATTGCGGTAAAAAGCATCTTCCAAGCGTTGCGGATCGTTCCATATGTTCACAAGTTCACGCCTGATGTCTTCCGAAAGGCCAGAATATGCATGCCAGCGCGCCGCCTTCTGTTTCCATTCCATCTTTGTCTCTCCTTTTATATATCTAGATTATTTCTTCTATCATAAACCTTGTTTGACATCCAAGACAATTCCCAGCCTGTGAAGAAGAAAAGCCGTTCGCCTTGAACGGCTCTGCTACTGCCTGTTAAGAGTGGGACAAACTATGTTATTTTTGGTTTGCCCAACAAGCGGAACATATTTCGTTTATATGCTTCTACACCCGGCTGATCGAATGGATTCACCCCGAACAAATAGCCGCTTATGCCACATGCTTTCTCAAAGAAGTAAACAAGCTGTCCGAAATAATAGGGGGACTGCTCGGGTACGATAATGCGCAGGTTGGGCACGCCGCCCTGTGTATGAGCCAGCATCGCCCCCTCACACGCTTTTCGATTCACCTCATGAAACGAAACACCCGATAAATAGTTCAATTCATCCGTATCATCCCCCATCGCAGGCACAGTGACCTGCTCACTTGGCGCCTCCACCCAGAGCGTAGTCATAAAGAAATCGCGGCGCCCTTCCTGTATATACTGGCCCAGGGAATGAAGATCGGTTGAAAAATGAAGGCTCGCCGGGAACACACCCTTGCCGCCTTTTCCTTCGCTTTCACCAAATAATTGCTTCCACCATTCCGCTACATACCGCAGCCCCGGTTCATAGCTCGCCAGCAATTCCGTCGTCTTTCCCTTATCATAAAACAGGCATCGCAAAGCTGCATAGCGATAAGCGGGATTATTGTCCACATCCGGTTTCCCATACAGCCGAACCACGTCAGCTGCGCCTGCCAGTACCGCATCCACATCAATGCCTGCGACGACCATTGGCAGCAGGCCGACCGGCGTCAATACCGCATACCGGCCCCCGATATTGTCCGGTATCGCAAACGTTTCATATCCTTCATGTTCTGCCAGCCTTCTTAACGGACCGTGCGTGAGATCCGTCGTCACAATAATCCGCTTCCGTGCCTCTTCCTTACCGTAGCGCTTCTCCAGCATCTCACGGAACAGACGAAAGGCCAGCATCGGCTCCAGTGTCGTACCGGATTTGGAAATGACATTAATATAGATCTCTTTTTCTTCTACCAAACGCAATAAATGGGCTGTGTACAAAGCGCTCATTTGATGGCCCGCAAAATACACCTCCGGCGCTTTGCGACAGGCTTTAGACCATTGATTATAAAAGACAGGACAAAGCATTTCGATAGCAGCACGTGCACCTAAATACGAGCCACCGATGCCAATTACAATAAACGCCTCCGCCCGATTGCGAATCGTCTCCCCCATCTGTTTGAGACGCGCATATTCTTCCCGGTTGTAGGTTTCAGGCCAATGAACCCAGCCGATATGTTGACCGCCGGGTCCGGTGCCTGCGCTTAGCATGTCATGCGCCTGCTGTACTTTCATGCCCATCTGATCCAGCTCATACTCCGTCAAATATTCGCTAGCAAGCACGCCATCAAAAGCTATCTGTTTTTTCATTCCTGCTCTCCTTCCCGGGTCAAACTCTTTTGCTGAACTGACGGAGAGCTTGACGTATAACAGAAACGAATTAAATCGAAAGTGTTTTACTTAATTCATACATATCTAAATCAATATCATTCTCAATTGTAAACACGTCAGCAAAATCAACCTCTGTAATCCGATTCCGTTGAATGCCTACCATCTTACCGCTCTGGCCTTCACGCAATAAATCAACCGCTTTGGCCCCCAAACGGCTTCCCAGCATCCGATCAAATGCGGATGGAGAGCCGCCGCGCTGTACATGCCCAAGTACAGTTACTCTTGTATCCAACCCAGCCTCTTTCTTGATTCTTTGCGCGATTTCTGAAGCCGGGCATACACCCTCCGCCACGATAATAATGCTATGCTTCTTGCCCCGTTTATTTCCTTCAAGCAAACGATGAATTACATCGGTAATTTCGACGTTTACTTCCGGAATAAGAATCGACTCCGCTCCTCCGCTTAAGCCTGCCCATAACGCAATATCCCCGCAGTGGCGACCCATCACCTCCACAACAAAAATTCGCTCATGTGAAGTTGCAGTATCACGTATTTTATCAATCGCTTCCAATACTGTATTCACTGCTGTATCGAAACCTAACGTCATCTCTGTTCCCGAAATATCGTTATCAATTGTCCCGGGAATACCGATTGTAGAAAATCCTTTGTCCGATAATCTTTGTGCACCACGGAACGAACCATCACCACCGATTACTACGAGTCCTTCGATGCCTTTTCTACGCAACTCATCTATTCCTCTTTGCTGCCCTGCATCCGTTTTAAATTCCTCGCTACGGCTACTGTGCAATATCGTACCCCCACGCTGAATAATATCGCCTACACTTCCTGCATCCATGAGTGTAATCTGCCCATGCATTAAACCTTCATATCCATGGTTGATACCGTATACTTCCATTCCGTATGAAATACCGCGACGTACAACAGCACGAACAGCTGCGTTCATGCCCGGTGCATCTCCTCCACTTGTTAGAACCGCGATTTTTTGCATGTTCATCATCCTCTCTTTTCTTCTATGCCAGACAAAGACAAAAGGTTCATCTTCGCCAATTTTGCTAATCCTATAATCCCTGCATCATTGCCAAGAACCGCAGGTGCAATAATGTTTTTATCTTTAATATCTGGCAACGCAAACTCGCGAAACCAATGAATGAGCGGGGTAAATAATAACGAGCCGGCAGCAGCTACCCCTCCCCCAATAACAATACGTATAGGAGCCGTCACAGTAAAAATACTTGCGAGTGCATATCCTAGATAATATGCCGCATGCTCTATTACCTCGCATGCAGCTTTGTCGCCCTTCTGGGCAGCTTCAGCTACATCTTTGCTTGTTAGTGTTCCGGCTTGCTTCAGTCGCTGTGCGAGCCTGCCCCTCGGATATTGCCTGGCTGCTCGTTCACCATAATAGGCAATGGCCGATGCAGAAGCTTCTGTTTCCAGACATCCTGTTTTTCCGCAGTTGCAAAGGCGTCCGTCCTTTATTTTCACACGAAAGTGACCAATTTCTCCAGCCAATCCGTAAGCTCCATTAACAATACGACCGTTTGCAATTACACCGCCGCCGACACCCGTACCAATGGTCAGACACAGAAGGTCGTCCAAACCTTTTCCAGCCCCCTGCCACATCTCACCCAGCGCAGCCGCATTCGCATCGTTAATTACAAAAACCGGCATGCCCAGCATAGATGATACCTTTTCTGCTACAGGTACATCATGCCAGCCAAGGTTTACTGCCCTTGTTACCGTTCCTGTCTCCATCTCCACAAATCCGGCCACCCCTATGCTAGCTGCCCGTATGTGCTCCAACGTAATTCCACTCTCACGGCAAAGCACATTTTGCAGTTCCAGAAACTGTTTCAGAACTGAATTGGCCTGCTCATCCGTTTGTGTAACCACGCTTTGCTTGGCAAGAATCGTCCCGCTTGCATCTACGAGGCCGGCTTTAATATTTGTGCCCCCCACATCAAAGCAAAGATACACAGCATCTTCCTCCTTGCCCATTTATTCTACCCGTTCACCATTCTATTATAGTATGTACGAACGATTTCGTTTTGATTTTATAGCTAGTTCGAGGTAAAAATACAAGGAACAAGGAGATATAGCCTGTTTCCTAACTAAAAAAAAGCAGGCAATAAAATACTCCCGCCCACCTATACTATCTTTATCGTCCCTTTAATTGTTGCGATAATAATGTTTTCCTACACCTGTTCTTGCAGACTGCGGGCGTGACCCGAACACATCCGCTGGAATGGATAAGGATAACGTTGCGACAACTTGCTCCCCTTTTTCTTATGTTGCTGAGCTTACAATATTTTTATGTCAAATAACACGGTTTGCTCTTGACTTCCCTTCTAGAATCATGAGTATAATAAAAAGGTTTGCAAGATATAGAAGAACGGAAAAAAGGTAAGGAGGAGTTTGTCGCATGGCCATTGTAAGCTATGAACAAATCGAGGAGAAAATCTGGGATATTGTCGAAACAGAAATTATACAAAGTAAATTCATGCAAACGCTGCTTGCAGGTGAATGGACACCGGCACAGGTGCGGGAATTCGCGCTTCAATACAGCTATTACAGCCGCAATTTTCCACGTGTGCTCGGCGCAGCTGTTGCGGCCGTCGAACCGGAAGATGACTGGTGGGTTCCGCTTGTTGACAACCTATGGGATGAAGGCGGACGCGGCAATCCGAAAAGTTACCACTCCCGTCTGTACCATTCCTTTATGATTACGGCAGCACCCGATGTATCGACAAACGAAAAGTACGTGCCGGATTATCCGGTCGCTCCTGCTTCAAAAGAAGCAGTAAATACTTTCATCTCTTTCCTGCGCAATGCTACGCCGCTTGAAGCGATGGCTTCAATTGGTTTCGGCTCGGAGCTGTTTGCAGGAAAAGTTATGGGTCTTATCGGCCAAGGACTGGAGCATCCGAATTACAACAAGGAACAGAAACTGAATACGACATTTTGGACCGTGCATGCCGACCATCATGAACCACGGCACTATGAGCTATGCAAAAGCGTGCTAACCCGCTTTACATCCCCTCAGGATTTAGAGCACATGTACCGGGCCGGAGCATACATCACTCGCTCTGAGGCTCGCTTTTACAACGATCTTTATGAACGTATGAAAAGCGTATAGTCCGGCATACTTTTGAAACGGCCTGTTCTTCCCACAAGAGCGGGCCATTCTTATTATGCTAAACTCATTTGCGTCGCCTTAACGAGCAGTACTACCCAATAGAGGATTAGAAACAGCTTTATTGAGTGAAGTTTCACTTTATTTAGAAAGAAGGAGAGAAAGTGGAGATCGGAACTGTCGTGACTTCCATCCTAATGATGGCATCTATGATTTTAATCGGCAGCCTGCTGGCACGTCGTATTCCTTTTACAGCGGAAAGACGGCAGCTTCTAATAGCGATTATTATTAATGTGGCAATGCCTTGCATTATTCTAAATGGCGTATTCCAAACGGAGATTGATGCAGAATTTCTTATGCTTGTTCTGCTGATCTTCCTTGGTTCCATCATTATTAATTGTTTAGGCGTCCTGCTTGGCTGGATTGCAGCTCGAGGAATGCGTGTCGCCCCAGACAAGGCGAAAGAAATGGCCCTTCTATCCGGATTAGGTAATACCGGTTTTATTGGAATCCCACTCTGTGCTGCATTATTTGGACCGAAGGGCGCACTGCTCGCTGCCATCTTCGACGCTGGACTGGATTTTACTATCTGGACACTTGGCGTGATGATGCTGCAAGGCGAAAAAAGAGTGAGCTTTCGTTTGCTTAAAGAGCTTATTAATATTCCTATGATAGCTATTTTCGTCGGGATGCTTGCAGCTGTCATGCATATTACACCACCACAAAGCGTGGCAAACCTGACAGAAACGCTAGCCAACCTTGCGTCTCCGCTTGCTATGATGTACATCGGTATGCTCATTCCTTCCATATTGAAAAAGAAACAGACCGCCAGCCTACATCAGCTAAGCATGCCGCTCATTATAAAGTTACTGATTTTTCCGGTAGCTACCGCATCCCTGCTGCACATATTTGCCTTGCCGATAGAAGTAGCGCAGATTATTATCGTACAGTCGACAATGCCGACTCTTACGCTGGCCTCCATTCTATTTGCCCGATATTCCAAAGACGAAGAATACGGGGCAATGGCGACTGTATTTTCTACACTCGTATCTATTACAACCATTCCTCTCATGACAATGTTTTGCTTTTATCTTCTTGCCAAATAAACATAGAGAGCCCGCTGATAGCAGGCTCCCTATGTTCCTCAGGCACTTTTTTCCTTGTTTCGTTTTCTTTATAGTAACGGATCATTGTTACGACGCTGTACCGGTGTATCGTTCAAGTACGGATCATACATATGGGAATTCAATGCATTATTGTTACGGAAGGTGTCGTATACACGGTATTTGCGTTCAGCATTTGCATCTACCATGACTAGAATCTCGCCTTCATTGAGATATTCTTCATATTGTTTCGCTTCGTCCTCAGGTATGCCCATGCCAACCAGTGCACCTACCAATCCTCCTGCACCTGCGCCTACGACGGCTCCTCCTAGTGTTGCGGCAATCGGACCAGCCGCCACGATAGGACCTACTCCTGGAATGGCCAACGCTCCGATACCGGCCAGAAGCCCCGATACCCCACCGAGTACACCTCCTGTTGTAGCGCCCGCTGCCAAACCTTCCTCCAGTTTTGTGTCCGTTTCCTCTTCGATCGACCCTATGCTGTCTTGATCTTTTGCAATAACAGAAATGTCTTCGGAGCGGCACCCTCTATCCTTTAGCGTCTCAATTGCACGTATCGCCTCATCACGCGTACGGAATACCCCGATAATTTTCTTGTCTTCATTCATATTATTGTCCTCCTTCACACTTGTCTATCTTGGTAGTTAGCTTGTTTTCGTGAACACATTTATCCCTACCCTTCTTTTCTTCACTTCCAAACTAAAAATCTTATATTAGGAAAAAATACCTCTGCATATAAAAACTCATAAGATCATATCCCTGAGTTATGAGGCTCAGTCTTAAAGAATCATGATATAACACATTTTTTAGTATAAAAGTACGAGTTTTTATGTGAATGTCATGGTATAATCATCAATAATTCTACTGCATACAATTCCATTTCATATATTACGTGTAAAGGGGAAGAAAAAATAATGGGATGTCCGTTTAAGCATCTACTTAATAATGAAAAAGGAGCACTGGGCTTCTTTAAAAACACAAAAAAACAAGAGTCCAGCCAGATGTCCAGCAGCAACACACCTGCCACTTCTTCTACAGAAATTTCCCGATTCTACCGGGAACTGATGAATAGTACGGAAGCCTCCAAAGCCAAGTTTGTTGGTCTAACCGAGGAAGATTTGCGTCGTCTAGTATCCATTCGACCTATCTTCGAAAAACATGTAAGCGACATTGTCGCATCCTTCTATGAAAATTTGTCACAAGTCCCCGCTCTTATGTCCATTATTAATAACCATAGTTCGGTCGACAAGCTGCGTCAAACGCTAGAACGTTATCTGCTTGATATGGTATCCGGCGAAATCGGCCAGGATTATATTGTGCGTCGAAAAATTATAGGCAGTGTACATAATCGGATTAATTTATTTCCAGAATGGTATATCGGGGCCTATACGCTCATTCAAAACGAAGTACTAGCTCTGCTCCTTCGTGAGATGGACGCTGTAGACCAAGCCCGTGAAACGTTCGCCTCGTTCCAACGTCTCTGCTCATTTGATATGCAAATTGCGATTGCCACATATATCGACTCGTACACGTCTTCCATGATGCGCCTCAATGAAATCGAGCGTATTCAGCATCGTCTCAATGAATCATCTGAAATGCTTGTTGCTACTGCAGAAGAAACAAGTGCTTCCATCGGAGAAAAAGAAACACATGTTGTGCAAATGCTTGACGGAACACGTGACATTCAAGAAAGTTCACGAAAAATGGTAGAAGACGTAGAGGAAGGAAAGTCAGAGATTGGTTCGGCGCTTAATGAAATCGACCGAATCGTAGAAATTATGGATGAAACACGGGAAAAATCTAAAGAACTGATTGAAAGCGCCAATAAAATAGGAGAAATTGTTCAGGTTATCCATGCCATTTCCAACAAAACGAACGTCCTCTCACTCAACGCAAGCATTGAAGCAGCACGGGCCGGTGAACACGGACGCGGCTTCACTGTAGTCGCCAAAGAAGTTCGCAATCTTGCTATGCAAACCCAATCAGCACTTGAACATATCCATGAGCAGATTTCCATGGTACAAAATAATGTCAACTCGTTCGATAATTCATTTGAACAAATTGCTAAGCAAACAAGTCGTTTCCGTGAAATTAACACAGCCATTATGAACATTATGGATAACTCCTCGGTTCAGGTGCGTTCCAACAGCGAAAAAATCAAAAACGTCAGTAGATACATTCTTGATTTCCAGCAAACGTTCAACGAAATTTCCACTGCATCCGATCAAGTAGCCAAGATGGCAGAAGAATTGAGTCTACTAAGCAATCAATTAAACGACAAATTTAGCATCGGAAAATAGCATGGGAGAAAATAAAGAAATTTTGGCATAGGTGGGACACGGAATGACTACAAAAAAATTTTCTTTTGAGAGCCGAGAATTTTCCTCGTTAGAAGAAATGACAGATGCACTGCTTCACGAAGCAAACGAACAGATTGTTCGTATTGATATAGGAAATGTCAGTAATGTAAATGAGAATCGAAACTATGTAAAATGGCGTCTGCTCCATCTTCAGTACTATTTTGGCGATATTATTCCTATCCAGATAAAATCTACATACAATTCGCTCTGGAGTCAGCTATATCGTCTTGAACACCAGGATGAGTATCGCCACCCTTATCTTAAGAGCTTATTGGAAAAGATTAAAAATGCTAACGTATAATTTTCCTGGAATGGCGAAAGAAAACGTTAAATCGTATGTAGAGCTTATCCTACGCGACATTCGTAAAGAGCTTTCTCTTAAAGAAGAGTGTCTGCTACATTACTCACTTCAATTAAGCATATGGGAAATTCTTGTTAATATCATCGATCATAATCCAGAGGCTGCAGCCATTTGCCATACACATATTGCCATCCGATGGACGGACAGCGACATTATATTGGAGATTACAAATAAAGGTAGCGGCTTCGACTGGCGCAAATACCTGACGACAGGGCCGCCTTCTCTTGCTCAGGAGAGAGGACGGGGCTTGTATATTATTCAAAGCATCAGCAAGCATTTTACATTCGATGAAAATGGAGAATCGGCAAACATTACGTTTCCTCGTAAGTGAGGACGAAAGACAAAGGGGATAGTGTAATGATTAATTATAATGTGGATCATGAGCAAATCACATTTACATTTAAGGAAGACATTAATTTTGAAACTGTACGGCAAATCGAAACCAAAGTACGGGAATTGGAGATCCCTGGACAGCCAAAAAGAATTGTTATCGACTTTAAACAAGTTCGCTTCATCGACAGCACTGGTGTAGGATTTTTAATCAGTTGGATTCATCCGCTGATTTCAGATTATCAAATTCGCATCATCAACAGCTCGTTTCCTGTAAAAAACATTCTACAAATCTGCAAGCTTGATACGTTAGTAGATATCACATAACCTAAGAAGCAGGATAGGCAGCGAGTATTTTCTCGCTGCTTTCCACTATCTTAGCGGACTGTAATGACAAGCAAGCATACATCGTCTTTTTTCTTCCCGGTAACAAACGTTTGAATCGCTAGTTCCTTTGCTTTCGCCGTCGATGTGTGGTGGTGCCGTGAAAAAAATTGTTGCAGCTTATCAATTACTTGAAGTGCCGCCTGGTTCTTTCCTTCGATAAGTCCGTCCGTATAAAGAACGATGCGTGCTGACGTTTGATAGGAGAGCACTTCCTTTTCCACAGAAAAGTCAGACAAAAGGCCAACTGGAAGACTTCCCCGTTCAAGCCGTCTGCTCTTTCCCTCTACTGTACACATAATTCCCGGAGGATGACCCGCATTCACATATTCAATGATTTTTTCTTTCGTATTAACGACCACATAAATGCATGTAAAATAATACGAATGCATCTTTTGTTGTTTTGCATATAAGTTACGCATATGCCTGTTTAATTCCTTGATAACTTTGACCGGATCTGCCAATCTAGTGATAAGCCCTTGCAGGAGTGATCGCACGGACATGCCAATAAGCGATGCGCTGATACCATGCCCTACTACATCTAATAACAAAATCCCATAACGATGGGAATCAATTTTATACCAGCAATACATATCACCAGCGAGCTCTTCAGATGGAATATAAACCGCCTCCACCTCTATGTGCGGCTCATATAGGGGCGGACTTAATACGCTTTGCTGAACAGCTTTAGCAAGCTCCAACTCTGCCTGCAGCTTTTGTTCCGCTTGCTTGCGCCGGGTAACATCAGCTTGAAGCCCTACAAAATACAGCAGTTCACCTGCCTCGTTTAAAACCGGGCTGATGGTTAATTCATTCCAAAAATAACTCCCGTCCTTACGGTAATTCAATACTTCTGCTGTGATTGGCTGGCGCTTCCGCATCGCCTGCCGTATGAGATCCAGTGTCTCCCCATCTGTTTCTTCCCCTTGCAGAAATCTACAATTATGACCAAGCACTTCCTGAACCGTATAACCGGTCAACAGTTCAAATCCTTTATTCGCAAAAATTAGCGGATTATCAGACATGCTCGGATCAGAGATGGTTACTCCTGTTACTGTATTAGCAATCGCAGCAGCAAGATGATTGTTCGTTTCCAATGCCCGCAAAAGCCGTTCGTCGGTCTTCTTTCGCTCTGTAATATCATGAAAATAAATACATAGCCCTTCTGAAAAGGGCGTTGCATGAACTTCAAACCATTTATCATATACGGGCAAGTATTCTTCAAACTCCACTGCACGTTGTTCAGCTATTGCTTTGAAATAATCATTCTGAAATGAAGACACCATCATACTTGGAAACACATTCCACATGTTTTTCCCTAGAAGTTCTTCCCGGCGCTTCTCAAAGATTTTTTCAGCTTCCCGATTTGCATATGTAATTCTCCATCGTTTATCCACACTTAAAAAAACATCTGGAATCGACTCGATCATCCGGGCGATTCGCCGCGTCAACTGCTCCTCCTCGTTCATGCTCCACCTCATTGCACCTCTTTTATTCTCAGTGTAGCATACTCGCAAAAATATAAAATCCCCTGTCCTACATACAAATTCAGATGATGCAAGAGACGGATATGAAACACCGCTGCGTTTACATCCCTACTTTAATATACTTTTCTCTCCGTAAAATAAACGTTTCCCGGTCCTTACTTCTGATAAGCAATTCGTGCACAGGTGAATACAATGTAACATCTGATACCCAAGTATCACTAAAACAACAAGAAAGGGTGAAAATATGAGTACACAAAAAAAAGAGCACCAGGCGCTAAAGTTGCTGAGTATATCCGGGATCGGCTTGCTGTTCGATTCAATGGATGTTGGTATTCTCTCTTTTGTTATCGCTGCACTGCAAGCGGAATGGGGATTAACACCGACACAAATGGGTCTTATTGGTACAATTAATTTCATTGGAATGGCATTAGGTGCAGCACTGGCTGGCGTCTGGGCTGATCGTTACGGACGCAAGCAACTGTTTATTGTTACCCTTTTAATCTATAGTATCGCGACCGGGTTAAATGCTCTTGCCACTACATTGTTGATATTTATGGCACTGCGATTTGTTGTCGGCTTTGGCCTGGGTGGGGAGCTGCCTGTCGTTACAACGTATGTACTGGAATCCTCTCCGCAACGGGATCGGGCCAAATGGGTTGTCTGGCTTCAAAGTTTTTGGGCGGCTGGTGCGCTTGTTGCAGCCGTTATTTCTTACTTTATCATACCAGAATATGGTTGGCGGATTGCGTTGTTCATCGGTGCTTTGCCTGCTCTGTATGCTCTATATTTACGTCGCGCCTTACCGGAAACACCTGCATTCACTAAACAGGCGGATCGACAAAAAATCAACGAAAAAATTCGACTTCTCTGGTCTCCTACTTATCGACAAACCACTTTTGTTCTGTGGCTACTCTGGTTTGCTTCCGTTTTCTCCTATTACGGTATGCTGCTATGGATGCCGTCCATTATGGTTATGAAAGGATTTACACTCATTAAAAGTTTTGAATATGTCTTGCTAATGACATTAGTGCAAATACCCGGCTATTTCACTGCCGCCTATTTCGTAGGCAAATGGGGTAAGAAGCCTACGCTTATTACGTTTATGGCACTATCTGCTATTGCTTCCCTGGCTTTCGGTCTCTCCCCTAATATCTGGGCGCTGTTAGTCTCTGGAATATGCCTTTCCTTTTTTAACCTTGGCGCCTGGGGAGCGACCTATGCTTATACGGCGGAGCAGTACCCGACCTCCTTCCGTGCAACCGGTACTGGTTGGGCAGCAGGCTTTGGGCGAATTGCTGGCATTATTGCGCCATATCTTGTCGGACTGCTTATTGGTATGAGCGTTGGTTTTCCGTATATATTCACCATATTTTTTTTCATGACAATGTTGGCTGTGCTAGGCGTACTGTTCTTCGGTAAAGAATCAGCACCTGAACAATAAGGGCATCGATCTTTTTGCCTGCAAATCCACGTTCCCTACAAAGATAAAAAGAACCGCTCCAGGCTATGGAGCAGTTCTTTTTATCATGTACAGCTTCGCTTTTTATATTATTGTGCAGTATACCCACCATCAATAACTACAGCCTGACCTGTCACTCCAGCGGCTTTATCACTGGCAATAAACAATGCGTAATCCGCAACTTCCTTAACAGACAGCAATTTGCGCTGTGGAACAAGCGGGTAAATGACTTCCTCCAATACTTTCTCTAAAGGCACATTGCGTGTTTTCGCCAAATCAGACAACTGATTACGTACGAGCGGCGTATCTACATATCCCGGACAAATTGCATTGACCGTAATCCCATGTGCCGCCCCTTCTAAAGCCGCTACTTTAGTTAATCCAATGACACCGTGCTTCGCGCTATTGTATGCGGCCTTACCGGCAAAACCAACAAGACCATTAATCGACGCCATATTGATGATACGACCGAATCCCTGCCTCTTCATCGTCGGAAATATATGCTTGATTGCCATAAATGGTGCTACGAGCATCACCTTCACAAGCAACTCGAACTTCTCTGTCGGAAATTCCTCTATCGGTGATACGTATTGCAACCCTGCATTGTTTATCAATACATCCAAACGACCGAACTGCGCTATCGTTTCATTCAAAGCCGCTTTAACTTGTGCTTCCTCGGCTACATTGCATCCTAAGCCGATAGCGGTATATCCTTGTGCAGCAAGCTCTTCTGCTGCAGCTTTCGCAGCCTCTGAATGCAAATCGCTAATGGCTACTTTTGCACCCTCTTTGGCAAACTCTTTGGCGACCTCCAATCCGATTCCGCTTGCGGCCCCCGTAATAAACACAATTTTATCTTGCATTAAATTTGTCATACGTCACTATATCTCCCCTTGATCTCCTTTACGCCTGATTAGCCAGCTTCGGAGAAACGAGTAACTCCGGCTCCGTGCAATCCTGAATATCCTGCACAGTAAAGCCCGGTGCTACCTCTAACAATTCCAGCCCATTCGGGGTTACATCGATAACCGCACGATCTGTAATAATACGATTAACAACGCCTTTACCCGTCAGGGGGAGTGTGCATTCGTTTAAGATTTTTGGCTGACCATGTTTATTAACATGTTCCATAATAACAATAATCCGTTTCGCACCATGCACTAAATCCATTGCGCCGCCCATGCCCTTTACCATTTTGCCAGGGATCATCCAATTAGCTAAATCGCCGTTTTTCGATACTTCCATGCCCCCGAGAATAGCCAGATCAATGTGTCCACCGCGAATCATTGCGAAGGATTCAGCGCTGTTGAAAATACTTGAACCCGGAATCATCGTTATGGTTTCCTTACCAGCGTTAATCAATTCGGGATCTACTTCATCTTCCGTCGGATAAGGACCAATGCCAAGCAGACCGTTCTCTGATTGCAGCACAACATGCTTATCTTCCGGAATATAATTAGCTACAAGTGTCGGAATTCCGATTCCCAGATTTACATAAAAGCCGTCTTCAATTTCCTGTGCCGCCCGTCTGGCGATTTGCTCTCTTGATAATGTCATTATAATCCCTCCTCGTTATGCTTGCCGTACCGTTCTACGTTCAATTCGTTTCTCATATTTCTCGCATTGAATGATACGTTGTACATATACGCTAGGTGTATGGATTTGATCCGGTTCCAGTTCGCCTATCTCTACGAGTTCTTCGACTTCAGCAATCGTAACTTTACCTGCTGCCGCCATCATCGGATTGAAGTTGCGTGAGGTCTTGTTATATACCAGGTTCCCCATTTTGTCGCCTTTCCAGGCCTTAATCAGTGAGAAATCAGCGGTCAAGCCCTTCTCCAGCAAATATTCCTTGCCATCAAATGTACGAACCTCTCGCCCTTCCGCAAGTGGAGTTCCGACACCAGCCGGCGTATAGAAGGCAGGTATCCCCGCACCGCCTGCACGGATACGCTCTGCCAGTGTGCCCTGCGGTACCAACTCCACCTCCAGCTCACCTGATAGGAACTGGCGCTCGAACTCTTTATTTTCACCAACGTAAGAAGAAATCATTTTCTTGATTTGCTTATTTTGCAGAAGTAGTCCAAGACCCCAGTCGTCCACCCCGCAATTATTCGAAATAATCGTCAAGTTCTTTACTCCCCGGTCACGCAACCCAAGGATTAGTTTTTCGGGAATGCCGACCAATCCAAAACCGCCCACCATAATGGTAGCTCCGTCCTGAATCCCGTTTAAAGCTTCATCAATTGACGTAAACATACTCACTCGACTCACTCCTCACTGGATTTATAAGTATGCAGCAGCATGTGATATTGCAATCGCTTGCAAGCAAGCGAAAATTTAAACGATACCAAACATATAGTAAAGAGCAATAATAAAGAATACAGCTATTGTTTTGATAAGTGTCATCGCAAAAATATCAAGGTATGATTGCTTGTGTGTCAAACCTGTCACCGCAAGCAATGTAATGACTGCACCGTTATGTGGAAGCGTATCCATTCCTCCGGACGCCATAGATGCAACACGGTGTAGCACTTCCGGATTAATACCGAGCTTCTGCGCCTGCTCAAGATAAGTCTCACCCATTGCCGCAAGCGCGATGCTCATACCACCGGATGCAGAACCCGTAATCCCGGCAAGTGTCGTTGTGGTGACCGCCTCATTGACCAGCGGGTCCGTAAACGTATTTGCCATCGCATTGTTTACAGCCTTAAAGCCAGGCAGCAATGCGATAATTCCGCCGAATCCGTATTCGGATGCCGTATTCAAAGTCGCTAGCATCGCACCACCAATTGATACGTTAATGCCAGCATTAAAGTTCTCTTTAATTCGGTTAAACGAGAAAATAAGGACGGCTACAATCCCTAGCACAAGTGCTCCTTCAACGGCCCAAATCGCCGTTTCCTTCGAAATATCAACCGGAGTTACTTTCTGAATGTTAATGGCTGTAAAATCGAACGTCTTGCCGTAGAATTGTGGAATTAAATTCGTAAAAATCTTATTGAATACGCCTACAATAATAAGCGGCAGAATGGCGATAAGAGGATGGGGCAGTTTCTCATCGGCAAGTTGTTCCGGCTCGTTCCTGTGCCCGGTGCCATATCCTTCGCCTGCTGCCTTCGCTTTTCTTCTTCTCCATTCTAAATAAATCATACCAATAACAAGGACAAAAAGTCCACCGATGAAACCAAGCCACGGCGCAGCCCATGTATCCGTTTTAAAAAATGTTGTCGGAATAATATTCTGAATTTGTGGCGTTCCCGGGAATGCATCCATCGTAAATGTGAATGCGCCAAGGGCGATCGTGCCTGGAATAAGCCGTTTTGGAATATCAGCAGCCTTAAACAGCTCCGCAGCAAACGGATACACGGCAAACGCTACAACAAACAGGGAAACCCCTCCGTATGTTAGAATAGCGCCTACCAATACGATTGCAAGCATTGCGCGACTCGGTCCGATAATCTTTATTACCGCGCCTGTAATCGATTTTGCGAAACCAGACATTTCGATCACTTTTCCAAAAATGGCACCCAATAAAAATACAGGGAAATAATTTTTAATAAAACCAACCATCTTATCCATAAAAACGCCTGAGAAAAACGGAAGCACATGTCCCGGATCCGTCAGCAATACCGCAAACAGCGCAGCGATAGGTGCAAACAGAATGACGCTAAAGCCGCGGTATGCGACAAACATAAGAAAAAATAGCGCCAGTAAAATAATAATAATTTCCATCTAGCTTCCTCCCCCATATGTTCCTCAAAAAATAAAACGCTTTCATATTGATATAAATATATTTTTTATTTTTTTCATCACTCGCTTCCCTCTGCACTTTTATTGTGTGTTACCAATTCTCAAAGCAAATCTCGTGCCAACTCTTGCCGATTTTTTGACAATTCATTTACATATCCTATTGCTTCTGCATTTTTACTATTTTTACTTCCCTAAACAACAGGCTAGGCCCCCTTTTTTCCACATTACCCCCTCGTTTTTTTCCGAAATTCAGGACTTTTATTCCAAAAAAATGGACGAATGAAAAAGCCGCTTCATCCGCCACATGCATTAATTCTTATTTCGCAATCTGATAGCGCACCAGCTTAGCATATAAGCTCGACTTACTAATTCCTAAGCGCTTTGCCGCTATCCTCTTGTCACCTTTAGCTTCCATAATTGCCCTGCGAATCGCCAACGCTTCCGCCTGCTCTACCGCCTGCTTCAACGTACCAGCACCTTCTCCGCTCTGCTCTGAAACTGGCGTAGCTTCAAGAAATTCAGCAGGCAAATCCTGTATTGCAATAAAAGAATCGTGCTTGACATATAGAGCCCGCTCCAATACGTTGCGCAATTCTCGAATATTCCCCGGCCATGAGTATGACAGTAGTGCATCCATTGCTTCCTGCTCAATGCCTTCTACAGAAATTCCCGTTTCCTTCGTGAGCTTCTCCAGAAAATGTTCAATGAGAAGTGGCGTATCACTTTTTCTTTCGCGCAGCGGAGGAATATCAAGCATGACTACGTTTAGACGATAATATAAGTCATGGCGAAATTTTCCCTGTTCTACTAAGGAAAGCAAATCTTTATTGGTGGCCGCAATAATGCGAACATCCACCGACTCTGGCTTGTCTGCTCCAATCGGTTCAATTTCTTTCTCCTGTAAAACACGAAGCAATTTAACCTGCATCAGCAAAGGCATCTCGCTAATCTCATCGAGAAAAATCGTGCCCCCTTTTGCCAATGCGAATTTCCCTTTTTTCCCGGATTTCTTCGCCCCTGTAAACGAGCCTTCCTTATAGCCAAACAACTCTGATTCAAGTAATGTATCAGGAATAGCAGCGCAGTTTACCTTAATAAGCGGACCTGCGCCCCGATAGCTTTCACGATGAATCGCATGTGCGAATAGCTCTTTTCCCGTGCCGCTTTCGCCTTTTAGCAATATTGTCGTATCGCTCTTCGCCACCCTTTGTCCCAGCCGTTTGACTTTTTCCAGCTCATCGCTTGTTCCTAAAATTGTATCAAACGAATATTTGGCTTGTAGGCGTTTATCCAATTCACTCTTGTAATAATTCAACTCTTTACGCAGATTTTCCATTTTTGTGGAAAGAGCAAATAAATCATCTACCTGTTGAAACATGACCGTACCGACAACCGCCGCTACCTCTCCTTGATTAAATACCGGAATTCGGCTCGCAATCATTTCCTGACCGTTGATTTTTTGCATTTGGGCAATCTCTGGCTTTCCCGTCTGTCCAACAATATGCATGCGCGTATTTTCGATGACCTCTGTTACATGTTTACCAATCAATTCGCTCAGCTTCTTGCCCAGAAAATCGGCATACATTTCATTCGCCATTAGAATGTATCCTTTCGGATCAACAATCAAGACACCTTCATACGCATGGTCAATGATCGTTTGTAGCATGTCTTTCTCTTCTTTTACTTTCTGCGCTTTGCCCGCCAGGTCCATCAGCAAACGATGTACCCATCCATTTCGCTGGATAATCATGACGCTTCTCCCCCTATTCCCTTACTTATGCAATGGCTCCGACTGCAACAGAGGTATACCGCAAACATCCGCCTCTTCAAGCCGCGTCAATTCTTCCGTTGTAAACGAAGTTTGCCCGGTATCTGTCAACCGTCTCGCCTGCCGCTGCGCCGCTTCTTCAATAACCGTACGAGCCAGCCGAGCATTGCCATTCACGCCTCCTCCTCGTTCCACAAAAATTCTCTGTAAACGGCTCAACGCAGTAAGAGAGAGATAATACCCTATATCGGAAGCATATCTCTTGGCTACTTCTACCAATTGCTCAGGTGAATAATCAGGAAAGTGAAACTGTTTCTTAAAACGGGAACGAAGACCAGGATTCGTATTCAATAACTCTTTTATCAATTCCGGATACCCGGCCAGAACAACTACCAGATTTTCCTTATGCTTCGTCATTTCTTCTACAAGCGTATCGATCGCCTCTGCACTATAATCGTTCGTTCCAGTAGGAATAAGCGAATGGGCTTCATCGACAAACAACATGCCCCCAAGCGCTTCTGCGATTTTTCGTTTTGTTCGGGCTGCTGTTTGTCCCACATATTCGGCAACCATATCCGCACGTCCTACAGTGACAAGATGACCTCGCTTTAGCATGCCGACTTCTTTCAGAATCGATGCGTACACTTGTGCTACAGTCGATTTTCCTGTACCCGGATTTCCCGAGAATATGGCATGTAATTCCACTGGCACCGCCAGCAATCCTTGTTCTTTTCTTTTCTGCTGGATAGACAAAAATGAAAAAAGCGTCGATATCTCATCTTTTATGCTTGCAAGACCGACTAGCCTCTCCAGGGATTCTGTAGCCGATCTTACTTTCGGCTCGGGAAGGGCAAAATCTTCCGCATATAAAATCGTATACTCATCGGAGGGTAATTCCTCCGTTCGAGCTAATTTCCGACCTTTCGATGTAATCGCATCCAAGATAATATTTTTTACCGTACGAGCATTGCCAAAGGTCGTATCCACTCTTTCAGCCTCAATGCGTTCCTCAAGCGCGGTAAGCGCACTTTCTGTCATGACGAATTCGTTATCCCTCGCCACTAGTTGTCCAATGGCTGTAAGCTCGTCCATCGTAAAATCCTTCATCACAAAATGCCCGCTCTCCGGAAATCGACTACGCAAACCAGGGTTTGCTCGGAGGAAATTACGCATCTCCTCTGGATATCCTGCCAATACAACAGCGAATTTACCTGCATACTCACCGCCGGTCATCGCTGCCACCAACGTATCAATCGCCACCTGTCCGAAATCGTTCTCCGCACTGCCAGTCCGCTTTAAACTGTATGCTTCATCGATGAACAGCACACCTCCTACAGCACGCTGTACAGCTTCCATTACTTTCTGTTCTGTATGTCCTACATATGATCCAACTAGATGGGAACGATCCACTTCGACTACGGACGCATGTTCTAAAAGCCCCAACTCGTAGTAGATTTCGGCAAGCAAACGAGCAATCGTCGTCTTTCCTGTACCCGGATTCCCCATTAAAATCGCATGCAAACCGATACGATCGCGCATAGCAAGCCCTTTCTCATTCCTCTTTGTCAGGTACAGCAGGAAATAATACAGGTCCCGAATGCGCTGCTTAATATCAGTCATACCGATAAGACCATCCAACCGCTCCAATGCGGAAGGGATTGCAGGCACTTCTCTGCGGTACGGTAAAAACATCCGATTCCATCGTTCAATATATTCATTCATTGTTTCAATGGAATGGTTTAATTCCTGCAAAAATTCTTCAGGTGCGAATAAACCGTTAATGGAACGGCTATATGCAAGAGAACGTCCGTCTACTTCATGCGCCAATCCCGGCAACCCATCAAGGAGCGAGACGGCTTGCTGCCAAATCGCATCATGCGATTCAAGGTGTGACTGCGCTTCTCTCCCCCGCTCAATCCACTCCTTTGCTTCTTTCCATACTTCGTTTGTCAAGCGCTGCATCTCTTGCTGGAGCTCAATTGTTTTCTGCTTTCGATATTCAGACGGATCGACTTGCCGAAGAGGGGGAAACGAAATATTTTCAAATAAAGAGGCGAGCTTAGCAAGTACAATGTCCTTTATGTACCTCCAGGCCGTGCGCTGCGAGGAATCAAGCTCAACTGCACGTATGAACCACTCATCCGCACGTCCTCCCTGTAGATGATGATCCCATTGTAGAATGCCCAAAGCGGTATATAAAAGCGCTTCTAATGGTCGCAGTTGCTCTTCGGCAATTTGAGCTCTCCAGTGCACAAGCTGGGCATACAACTCTGCTGCACGGGCTTCGCTTGCCTGCGGATTTCGTTTTATTTCTTCAGATAATGCACAAACAGCTTCTGTCCATTCATCAAATTGCAACGTTCGATTCATAGGGCATCTCCTTTACTCCAGCGAAGGATTGTAAAATTCAAAACCGTATTCTCCTAAATATTTGTTATGTGTAATTGTTCCCCCGTCAAAGTACCATGCATCTCCTTCCTTAATGAAAAATCGTATCCCTTCTACCTGAAACGTAGTATCATGTGGTTCGATTTCTTCCGGCAAATACTTTTCTATCGCATAGAATAATCCGCCTGTGCCAGGACCACCTGTCCGTATATACAAACGATAGCATTCTCCATCTTGAAAGTTCGCGTATTTCTTATAAGCCTGTACCGCTTCCGATGTAATCGTAAATTGCATAGCCGCTCTTCCCTTCTCTCACTAATGTAGTGTACATGTAGAAAAAACCGTTCCATACTACGGAACGGTTTTTATATAACAATAATATAGCGGCCATAAGAAGTGATATAAGCCAGGTTTTGTACTTCCCGTACTCATCACGGCAGCCAGCCTGGTACATGGAAGTGACAGTCATCTATCTACGGGAATACCTTCCCGTCTATCCTCCAGTTCATTTCCCTTCGGATAGTGCCCCTACCAAAATTTGGGTTGCTCGCTTGCGGGGTTTACCTCGTTCCACCTCTGCCGTTTCCGACAGAGCTTCGTCACTGTGGCACTTTCAGGCTATTTTCGGCATATTCTGAAGAACGTAGCCGATTTCACCGCCGTCAGTCGGTGATCCGACTGCCCTACCTTGCGATAGGCACAAACACTCCAGACGTTGCAGTCTGGGCGAGCCTGGACTTTCCTCTATTCATTCAAGATGAACAGCGACTGCCCACACTTCTTATGTTATAAGATTATACACATATTAATGCTTTCATCATACCCTTGTAACGAACAATGGTGCGGACGAAGGGACTTGAACCCCCACGATATTGCTACCACTAGAACCTGAATCTAGCGCGTCTGCCGATTCCGCCACGTCCGCATGGCAGGATGAAGAAAATGGTGAGCCATACTGGACTCGAACCAGTGACACCCTGATTAAAAGTCAGGTGCTCTACCAACTGAGCTAATGGCTCGCTGTCGTCCCAGGAAAGATTCAAACTTCCGACCGGCGGCTTAGAAACTGCAACGCTATGCTCCCGATATGTCAACGCATTGTCAACCATCGAATATGCGTCTAAGCTGTCCGAAAGATTAATAAAGCTCCTCAGACTGAACATCAGTTTGTTTCCAACGGATATTATCTTATCATAAGACACAAGATAATGTAAAGCATATTTTAAAGCCTAAAAGTGTTTCTTTAAATATAGAATCTTTTCCTTTTTCGGAAAACCCTATTACAAAGGAGGGATAAATATGGCAAAAAGAAATAAAATACTTGTTCCAGAAGCAAGAAAAGAATTGGATAATTTAAAGGCTAAAGTGGTTAACACTCAAAATCCGATACATGCTAAATTCGAAGCCGCAAAAGAAGTAGGTGTTCCTCTAAAACAGGGGTACAATGGACAGCTTACTTCCCAACAAGCAGGTCAGATTGGTGGCAAATTAGGCGGAAATATGGTGAAGGAACTTGTAAAGATAGCTCAGGAAAATTTGAGTAAAAAATCTTAATGAAAAAGCACTCTCTAATTAACAGCCATGCTGGAGGATGCTTTTTCACTTTTGCAGTAGTACTTCGATTGTTTCTTGTGATGACATTTTCTCCAAGTTCGTCGCCTTGTCTCACGGACGCATTCGGCAAGTACCGACGGACAAAAAAAAAAACGGTATGCCACCGTTCCGTCATCGTTTGATTCACCGATAGCAGAACGTTAACATACCACTTATTCTTCGTATGGCGTCCCAGGAGAGATTCGAACTCCCGACCGACGGCTTAGAAGGCCGTTGCTCTATCCAGCTGAGCTACTGGGACATTGTATTAATGCAGCGACAAGATTTATATTATCACATAAAACCTGATCAATACAAGAGTATTTTTTGGAAAAACGCAAAAAAATTTTATTTTAGGCAAAATAAGTACTGGCAAGGCGCACCAGGCAGCCTTGCCAGTATTTATTCCTGCACGTGCAATCCAGCGGAAAACCACCCAGATACTGCATCATATTCTCGCCAATATTGTTCCCATTTGACGATAAATGATTCCATTGCCGTAATCCAACCAAGCAGATGCTCCCTCTCTCGAGCCAGCTTGGCAATCCCCTGCACATTATTCTGCTGAAAACACATTCTGACTTCTTCTTCAATCCATTGCACCTGCAGTCGCTTGTGATCGACAACCTGCCGCAGACGTTCAAAGCGACGATGCAATGCGTCAAGCTTTTCAATCGCTTCCATTCTCTACGGCCATCCTTCATACATTATTTATTCACAGCTTCAACAACTTTTTCAAGCGCAACAACAATCGCTTCACATTTTTCTTTTTCCGCTACCAGAGTCGAAATGGCAGACATGTTGTTTCCCTTAAAGTGTTCCAGCACTTCTTCTTCCATTTCTTTAATACGTTGCTCCAACTTCTCTGTAGAATCTTGCGCATTTACGAGCACATCTTCGAATACACTTACTGTCTTCATATCGTTTGCCATCGTTACGGCAACCTCCTCTTCCCTTTGAATGTTTTCTGTTATTGCGGTACTTTCCTGATCCAATGCTGTTGCCTGAACTTCTTCTGTTTGCAACGGCACTTTTTCTTCTTTATCCCCGCTATTCTTGGCTTCATCTTCATCGTCGACTAGTACCAGTCCCTCGATAACACGTAACCTGCTGTCTCCTTCCGGTACGAATACATAGTCACGGCGCGACAGATTCAGTTCATGCTCCATCATCAGCAGCAACTGCGTAAGAGGCAATTGTTTAATCTGCTTATTTGCAAGAAAACGGTATACACGATCATTAGCAACTTCCCAACGGGCCAGATACCATAAATCTGAACCTGTAAATTGGACAAAACGCGAATCTTTATACAACGGTAGTTTGTTTTCTGCATAACTATAAGAAATGATATTCTGTCGGCGCAATTTTTTCAGACATTGCTCAGCCGTAAGCGGCCCTTTACTTTCCAAAAAATAACGAACCAGCTCTTCCGCAATTAGATCACGAAACGGGGCTTCCATCTCGATCACCGCATGGGAAGCTCCTACATGAAACGAGGAAATCTCCTCCGCCAGCGCTTCATCAATCACCTGCGCCGGTGATTGGTTCATACGCTGTAAGCTTGTACCGTATGTATTCTGCAGGCGGTTTTCTAATTCCTGCCTGGAAAGCGAGCGTTCGCCCGTGCGAAACACTTTTTTCAACATACTGCTCGGCGTATATACTAACTCACTCATTCCCAGACCCCTTTACATATGTCTTATCGTGTATTATCATACCATGTTCTGTCCGTTGATGGAGGGGATTTTTAGCGTTTTGTTCATTTTTCCTAGTATCTTTGCTTCGAATCAGCCACTTATACATTCACAATTTTTTCATAATTACCGCACTATGGAGAATAACATTCAACTTTTTTATTGTTATGATAGGTAAGAATTGTATTTATTATAGTAATCAAGGGAAGAGGGAGAAAAATTGGAGCCATTATCTGCAGTAAGTGCAATAGCAGTTCTCTTCGGTACGTTTGCCGTTCCAATTGCTATTAATTTTTTTGTCCTTTCTAGAGCAGAAAGAAAATACCAGCAATAAAAAAAGCGGAGCCAGAACACGCACATTCTGGCTTCGCTTTTTCTTTTCTGTTTAAAACACAGCTATACAAATAAAACAATATATCTTCTATTTTATAAAAATGCATTTAAACTCATATTATATCTAGACAAAACAAGGATAACACTGTATATTTATTATTATTAATCTAATAATTATTCAATAATTTGTTGCATAGAAACAATTTTTATGGAGGGGTAGCTTTATGTTTATTCGCAAGGCAAAAATACAGGACCTCGACGGAATGATGGCCTTAATTAATGAATATGCTCAACAAGGTCTGATGCTCCCGCGATCAAAGCTATCGCTCTGTGAAACGCTGCACTGTTTTTCGGTTGTGATCGACAATGAGGGAGAAGTCAGCGAACCAGGGACTGTTATTGGTGTAGGAGGACTTCATATCCTATGGGAAGATTTAGCCGAAGTACGGTCGCTCGCTATTTCAGAAAAAGCGAAGGGAAAGGGACTTGGCAAAAAATTGGTTAATCACCTTGTGGATGAAGCAGAGCAAATTGGGCTGCGTCGTGTCATGTCCTTGACATATCAGCAGGAGTTCTTTGAGAAGTGTGCTTTTTATGTGGTGCAAAAAGAAACTCTCCCACATAAAGTATGGAAAGATTGTGTTAATTGTTCGAAATTTCCAAGTTGCGATGAAATTGCAATGATTAAAGACTTAGAGCAGGCGGCAGTAGTCGCTAAATAAGAAAGTAGATGTCGCTGTATAAAGAAGGAAGCGACATCTACTTCCTTTCGATCGTACCATCTGAAAAATACTCACTTTTCTTCCTTATTTACGGTTTTTAAACATTTTTTTTATCATTTCAAAGCGGCTTTTTCCGACAAGCGAATCCGCTTTGCTTAACACATCACGAATAACGGCTATAATACTTTTGTCGCCATTCCAATGCTCATTAATAATCTTCTCGTCTACATCAACGAGCATTTTATTCAATGCCAGGGTGGCAAAGATAATATCGTCCACGTATCCTACAGGCCCCATAAACAGCTCAGGAATAATATCAAGCGGTGTCATGAAATACAACACTGCAGCCAGTGCAAGCGATTTCGAACGTAAGGGGACACGCTTATCTTTGGCTAAACGTGCAAGCAATACGAACAAATCCGGCGCAAGCAGCAAATACGGAGCTACCTTTTCCGTGCGCTTATCACCCATCTTCTCCCGCATATATTTCTCTATTTTTTCCCGCAACTGGTCATAATAGCGTTTGTGCTCACGCTCCAGTACGACTAATTCCCCATCCATATAGGAATGCATTTCCTTTTCAAATGGCGGCACTTCCGCTTCCCCTATCGGCTCCATCCAATCGAACTCCAATGATTCAATCTGAAGCTCCGGCGGACCGCTCACCTCCAGGCGAAGTGCCTCTCTTTCCATCGTAAGCGCATTGACTGTAATGCTCTGTAAAGCCGGATACGCATTAGCCAGTGGTGCCAACTGTACAGTAATCCGTGTGTCGGATACATGAATATCCTGATGACCGGCCAATACTTCCATTAACAACGTTTTTCCGGTAAAATTTTTTGTCAAAAAAATTTCAGTTTCATGTAGCAATCTTTGGGCAAGCGATATTTTCTCTTTCTGTACTTCCTCTGTGTAAATTAGCGTAATATATCTTCCGGAAACATCAAACCGAAACGTGTCAAGCTGCAATGTATATAGTACAGGCAACCATTCCCCCCGGATCTTCACCTGTACTTTTACTATCGCATACCCTTCATACAAACGAATTGTATTCAAATACATCTCTTTAGGGAGCAGCTTGTTGAGCCGGGGCAATACCGCTGCATTGATAATATGTTCGTTTACTTTCATTCGAATCATCGACTCCTATCTCAGCTTCTCTACTGCTTTACCTTTCCATACGGATAGTAGAACAGAAAGGTTCCATCCCCAAAAAACAGGAAAAACACGATGTCCCTGCTTACAATCCCTTATCTTCATCCTGATCCGGAAGCCATTTTCTAATGATAATACAGGTTCCTGTTCCAACTTCACTTTCGATATGGAATTCGTCCATCAATCGTTGCGTACCAGATAAACCTAGTCCCAATCCATTGCCCGTGCTCATCCCATCCCTCATCGCTTCTTTAATATTTAGGATACCCGGCCCCTCATCCTGAACCGTTACTTCCAAACACCGTCCACTCTTTCTAAACTGGATGTATCCCCTTATTCCATAATTAATCACATTGCGCGTTAACTCAGATATACTCACGGTAATCTTTGTCTGATCTACTATAGAAAACCCCATTTCCCGCGCCAGCGACTTCCCAAATGATGCTGCCACAATAATATCTTCCTCACTCTCAATAGCCAATTGAATCATGGCATCTCTCCTTGTATCTATAGTCTGTAATTATCTACATAAATTACACTTAATTTTGACATCGGCAAGGTGGTTAAAAATGTCCATTCATCAAATTATATATATCGTACCCACTTATTAAACAGCAAAAAAGCATTCCGGTGAAAAAAACCGGAATGCTTCCCTTTTACGGCTAAATACGAATTGACTTCCACAGAAAAGCTCGCTATGTAAAATGGCGAGAGGATGTCACTTAAATCCACGTTCGTACTGACGAGGCCCTGCATATTCACGATGCCGCTCTTTGGAAGCCTGCAGCACCCAATACGGATTGCGTAAAAGCACTCTTCCTAAAAAGATAAGGTCTGCTCGTTCATTTCCAATAATTTCATTCGCTAGCGTATGTTCTTCAATAAGACCAACGCTACCTGTAGCTATGCCTGCTTCACGGCGAATAGTCTCCGCATATGATACTTGGTATCCGGGAAAAATTCTCTTAGGGGCAACAGGAAGAATCGCACCGGATGAGCAGTCAATCAGATCAACACCCGCTTCTTTTGCGATTTTTGCGATTTCTACACTATCTTCAATCGTAAGCCCTCCTTCGGCATGATCCACCACAGAAAGACGAAGATAAAGTGGATTTTCTTCAGGCCATTCTTGTTTAACAGCTTCGATAACCTGTGTAAGGAATAAGCAACGCCCTTTTAAATCGCCTCCATATTTATCTGTTCGTTTGTTGGATAGAGGAGACAAAAATTCATTAATCAAATAGCCATGCGCTCCATGAATTTCCACAATATCAAATCCGGCCTCTCGTGCTCGACGTGCACCCTGTCGCCACGCTTCTATGACATCATCAATCTCGGCTTCTGTCAGCTCATGCGGAATCTGGGACTTCTCATCAAAAGGGATGGCACTCGGTGCAACGATTGTATCGTTAAGCATTGCCTTGCGTCCGGCATGTGCCAGCTGGATAGCTGCCGCCGCTCCCTGTGCCTTAACGAATGAGACAATCCGGCGCAACGGTTCAATATGTTCGTCGCTCCATATTCCTAAGTCGTGATGGCTAATCCGGCCACGGGCTTCCACTGCGGTTGCTTCCTGCATTACAAGCCCAACTCCGCCCGCTGCGCGTGTACCATAGTGCACATAATGCCAGTCAGTGGCTTTGCCATCATCCTCTGCAGTATACATGCACATTGGCGACATGACAATTCGATTGCGCAAGGATACATTTTTTTGCGTAAACGGGGTAAAGATATCAGACATCTATAGCGCCTCCTCTTTCAGTATTATATTTTCAGACACTTACACAAGTAATGATACTATAAAAATCAAAGACATACTAACACCGTTTACACTTTTCCGTTATAATAAATAGTGACACCGATTGTGCAGGTAACCTGTACAAGAAATGAGGAACCTACATGTGGAGAAAGCTTTACCGAAAGTTGAAATATCAATACATTAAGCTGCTGAGGTCCAAAGGAGCTCCCTCCATTGTGGCCCGTAGCTTTGCTCTTGGGATTTTCATTGAATTTATTACGCTCCCTACACTTGGTTCGGCGTTTTTGCTTCTGTATCCTTTAAACTTATTAATCCGTGGTAGTTTTGCTGCTTCGCTCATTGGATTCATTATGGGCAAATTCGCACTCCCCCTCTTTTTCGTTCCGAATATGAGTGTTGGAAATATGCTGGTGGGCAACAAATTCGGAGCAGCCCACGGACACATGGGTCACATGGGCTTTATCGCTCTATGGGAATTCGTAAAAGAAAAAGGTGTCGCCTTTTTCGTCGGAAGTGCCACCAACGGTATAGTCGTAGCTGTAATCTGCTATGTGCTTGTTTTTTACGCTCTGCAATTGTATCGGAAAAAACGAGAAGACCGTCGTCTGGCATTACAACTGGGAAAAAATATACGATAAGAAAAACGCATGGGAGCCATCGCTCATCCTTTTCCACAAAAAAAGCTAAACGTCTACTTTGTGTCACGTGATACGTTCAGAAGAAAATATATAATGCTTTCTTCCTTTATAGCGATATATACCTTTTTATCTATTATGTATAAAAAATCCCCGAAGCTGCTCGGGGATTTTTTACGCTTATTCTATGCAAGCACCGCACGATCACTGGCGAACTTCTCGCCGCGTAAGCGTTGAAATTCAGCTAACAGTCGTTCTATCGTCAGATTTTTCTTCTCTTCCGTTGGAACATCAAGAATAATGGAACCTTTATCCATCATAATTAGTCGATTACCCAAATCAAGCGCCTGCTGCATATTATGTGTAACCATTAATGTCGTAAGCTGTTGACGCCCGACAATTTCTTCAGTCAACTCGGTAATCCGTTGGGCACGTGCGGGATCGAGCGCTGCTGTATGCTCGTCGAGCAGAAGCACCTTCGGTTTAGTGAATGTAGCCATTAGCAAACTTAACGCCTGCCGTTCACCTCCGGACAAAAGCCCCACCTGCGCGCTTAAACGGTTCTCCAATCCAAGGTGCAACGTCTCCAAATATGTCCGAAATTCATCGCGCCGCTTTGTGTTAACCCCTCTGCTTAGTGTACGCCGTTTGTCGCGCGCATACGCTAAGGCAAGATTTTCCTCAATTGTCATGGCGGGCGCTGTCCCAGCCATCGGGTCCTGGAATACGCGGCCAATCATTGGCGCACGTTTATATTCAGGAAGGTTATTAACCTTTACCCCGTCGATTTCCACTATGCCATGGTCTGGCTTAAGCACACCTGAAATAACGTTCATCAACGTTGACTTTCCAGCGCCATTGCTGCCGATAATCGTAACGAAGTCACCTGGATTCAGATGAAGATTTACATGATTAAGAGCTATCTTCTCATCTACGGTTCCTTCGTTAAAGACCACATAGATATCCTCTAGCTTAAGCATGTTTCTTCACCTCGCCTCTCTCTAATATCCTTGACTGCTGTTCACGATTTTTTATACGTGTAGCCCGACGCTTTCGTTCTTTATAACCTGCAGAAATGCGCGGCATTATCAACGCAATAATTACAATTAATGCAGTCATTAATTTCATATCGGACGGAGCAAGGCCAACATGCATAGCAAGTGCAACAACCATACGATAAATAATCGCTCCCCCGATAACAGCAAATGTTGCACGCACAATCGTACGATTACCGAAAATCGCTTCTCCAATAATAACGGAAGCAAGACCGATAATAATCATACCAATTCCCATAGATACGTCTGCAAAGCCTTGATATTGAGCGTACAACGCGCCGGATAAGGCGACCATACCGTTAGAAATACTTAATCCGATAATAATGGTTGTATCCGTATTGGCGGAGAAGCTGCGAATCATACGTTGATTATTACCTGTCGCACGAATCGCAAGTCCCACTTCCGTGTGAAGAAACCAGTCATTGACAAACTTGATGACAAGCGCAATCACTGCAACCGCCACCAGTATACCGTAGTCGCCCAGTGCAGAAAGAACCCCCTTGATTTGCGTAAACAGCGTCTCTTCACCTAACAATGGAACATTTGCTTTTCCCATAATACGAAGATTAATGGAATAAAGAGCAATCATAGATAAAATCCCTGATAGCAGGGCATTAATTTTTCCTTTTGTATGCAAAATGCCCGTCATAGCCCCAACTACTAGACCGACTAAGAGCGCAGATACAGTAGACATGAATGGAGCAAATCCCGCCGCAATCATCGTTGCCCCAACAGCACCACCAGTAGCAAAGCTACCATCTACCGTTAAATCGGGAAAATCCAAAATTCGAAATGTTAAATATACGCCAAGTGCCATAATAGCAAAAATAAATCCTGATTCAATTGAACCTTGTAGTGCTACACCTACACCCATAGCTTCCTCCTTTCACCTGCTCCTCTAGCGCTGTGTGTAATACACGCAACAGTATTAGGATAAGAAACAAAAAATTCTGTTTCTTATCCTAAAAGAGACCTGCTTACATTATTCTTTTCTTGATTATTTTGTTTCAGTTTTCTCAATCCATTGCGGCTTCCATTTGTCCATTGCTTCTTTCGGAAGCTTATCAATATCAATTCCTTGTTCCTTGGCCGCTTCCTTGTTGATAGTAAGGGTCAGCTTGCTCGGGTAGCCGATTGCTAACTCTCCTGGCTTAGCCCCTTCTTTCAGAATCTTTACAGCCATCAGGCCGGTATCATATCCGATATCAGAGTATTCGAAACCTACACCCGCAAAGCCGCCGCTGCGGACAGATTCAAGTTCCCCCACAAACAGAGGGATTTTATTTTTATTTGCTGTGCTGACAATTGTTTTCAATGCAGCTACCGCCGTATTGTCCTGCGGCACATAAATCGCATCCACCTTGCCGACCAATGATTCACTCGCCTGCTTTACTTCACTTGTATTCGTTACAGTCGCTTCCACTGGCTTCAGCTGCAATTTTTCCAGCTCTTCTTTTGCAATCTTTACATTTGCAACTGAATTCGCTTCCCCGCTATTATAAATAATACCTACGCTTTTCGCCTGCGGGAAAAAATCCTTAATGGACTTTATCGTATTTGGAATTGCATCTGGTGGTGTATCAGAGAAGCCCGTAATGTTCTTGCCCGGTTTTTCCAGGTTATCCACGAGCTTTGCGCCTACCGGATCGGATACGGCTGTGAATAGAATCGGCGTATCCTTCACATTTTGCAACAATGCCTGCGCATTCGGCGTGGCAATAGCTAGAATTAAATCCTGTTTGGACGCTGCGAATTTCTGTGCGATTGTATTCGTATTCGACTGATCAGCCTGTGCATTCTGATAATCAATCTCGAGATTTTTTCCTTCTTCTAGCCCATTTTCTTTCAGAGCTTTAATGAATCCTTCTCGTGCCGCATCTAAAGCCTTATGTTCTACAAACTGCGAAATGCCTACTTTAAACTTCTTCTCGCCTTCCGCACCTGCTGCTGTCTTCTTTTCCCCTTCTCCAGCCTGTTGGCTAGCAGTCTGCCCGCCACAGGCAGCAAGCAGCACCATTATCGCTGCAAGAAGAATTCCAAACCAACGCTTCTTTTTCACCACGAATATTCCCCCCTGCTCGGACTTTTGTTTTAATTAACACTCTCATGCACCAAGTAGATTCATTATAGCATGTTCTCTTTTACTTTAAAGCAAAAAATTAACGGAAATATTCGATTTTTTAAAAATAAAAATAGTGAATATGTTGAATTTTCTGCTTTAAAGCGTTTATAGAGAACAGTAATAAAAAGGGACATTATTTGATTGGCAAACCAAATAATGTCCCTTTTTATTTCATTTCCTATCCTCGAATCATTGCAACCACAAATAAATCAAGCGAGATAAGAAACCCGGCAAAAAAACCGAACATACCAAAAATAAACCGATTCCTCCTGGCTTTCTCGAACTGCAACGCGGCAAGACTTCCCACGAATGGTATAATGATTTCTAGCATGATAAACCGCCGTCTCATTCCTTCGCTGTCTCCATGGAGTGCTTCTGATGAAATCACATAATTATATATCGAAAGACCTATAATCACTAGCAGAAAAGGACTTATACGTATCCACGTTTTCATTTCGCCACTCCTCCCCCTACCGTTTCTAATATTACTTCGTTTCCAGCAGACGGTAAAGATAGCAGGCGTAATGTTCACGGAACTTTGACATCTTATCAGATTCTTTCTCTCAAAGAAGTCACTGCTTAATCAAACAATACATATCGTCTGGCAAAGGTGTCGTGAAGGTGAGTAATTCCTTATGCCGCGGATGTGGAAATGAAAGAATACGGGAATGGAGAGCCTGCCTAGAAATCAATGTCCGCTCTCCGCCATATAAGTCATCTCCAAGCAAAGGATGACCAATATGGCTCATGTGTACACGGATTTGATGTGTACGTCCTGTGTCAAGTTTGATTCTTATATGGGTAAATTCGTTATACCTTTTAAGCACCTTATAGTGTGTCCGCGCCCACTGTCCATCTTCATGAACGACACGTTCCATCAAAGAGTCCGCCTTACGCATGATTGGCGCATCAATCGTCCCCTCGTCTTCCTTCACCTGACCATGTACCAGCGCTTCATAATAGCGTGTAATACCGTTTTGTCGCTGCACTGTAGCTAGCTGCTGGTGAGAAAACTGACTTTTGGCAATTAGCACCAAACCTGACGTATCCTTATCCAGACGGTTAACCGCTCGGAATTTACGTGAAATACCCAGCAGCTGCCAATGATAAAGCACCCCATTAGCCAATGTTCCATCCGGGTGTAGGAGAGTCGGATGTACACATAAATTCGACGGCTTGTTCACAATGAGTATATCCTCATCTTCAAATACAATTTGCAATGGAATCGGTTCTGGCACAATATTTTCCGATTCCTCCTCTGGAAGATGCAATTCTACCACATCGCCGGCCTGAAGCGAATGATCAAGATACGTGGCTGCTCCGTTTAAGCGTATGCCCTTTACATGCTTAAGTTCAACCAGTAAACTACGTGAAATCCCGTGGTCCTCGCGCAAAAAGCTACGCACGTTTTTTTCGGCATCCTGGACATCAGGCGGTACGATAAAACGAAGCACTTGGTTTTTTCCTGTCTGTTCTTTTTTCATCGTATTCTCCTTATATAAAGCCTCTTCTCATCTCTCCCTGTTTCCTGCTTACACCAAAATTAATTTTTCATTATTTTTTCAGGCTTCTGAATATTCATCCATGTGTTATTATTAATTATAGTTCTCAAATTTTACATACCGTTTTAGTTTGAGAGACAAAAATTAATAGGAGAGGGAGATTCTGAATGGCCCAGATTAAAAGATTTAAGAAAATCCTGGTGGCGAACCGTGGCGAGATTGCCATCCGGATTTTCCGCGCCTGCACAGAGCTTAGCATTCGCACCGTTGCAGTGTATTCTGAGCAAGACAATGTAGCCTTGCACCGTTTTAAAGCTGATGAAGCCTATCTCATCGGAGAAGGCAAGGGTCCGATCGAAGCGTATTTGGACATCGAAAGCATCATTGAAGTGGCTAAACGGCATGACGTCGATGCCATTCATCCCGGCTACGGCTTCCTGTCGGAAAACGAACAATTCGCCGCCCGATGTGAGGAAGAAGGTATCGTGTTTATCGGTCCAAAATCCGAACATATCGCCAAGTTTGGCGACAAAGTCACTGCCCGTCAAATGGCAATCGAAGCTGATATCCCGGTAATCCCCGGAACTCCAGAACCGGTGCGAACGCTCGAAGAAGCGCTTCGCTTCGTGAAAGAAAATGGTTACCCGATTATTATTAAAGCCGCGTCAGGCGGCGGTGGCCGTGGCATGCGAATCGTACGTAAGCAAAGCGAACTACAGGACGCGCTTGACCGTGCTCGTTCCGAAGCAAAATCTGCATTTGGTAATGCCGCGGTGTACCTGGAAAAGTACCTTGAAAATCCAAAGCATATCGAGGTTCAAGTATTGGCCGATCAACACGGACATGTTGTTCATCTGTTTGAGCGCGATTGTTCAATTCAGCGTCGGCATCAAAAAGTCGTTGAAGTGGCACCAAGCCTATCGTTGAGCGAACGGCAGCGCGAAGATATTTGCAATGCGGCACTACGCCTGACCAGGGCATCCAATTACATCAATGCCGGTACAGTTGAATTCCTCGTTGCACCGGATGGGAAATTTTATTTTATCGAAGTTAATCCTCGAATTCAAGTAGAACATACGATTACCGAGATGGTGACGGGGATCGATATCGTTCAATCACAAATCCGCATCGCCGAAGGATATGCTCTTGAAGACGAGGAAATCGGAATTCCGTCCCAATCAAGCGTGCAAATGCGTGGATTTGCCATTCAATCGCGTGTTACGACGGAAGATCCGAATAAAGGATTCATGCCGGATACCGGTCGCCTCCTTGCATACCGTTCCGCAAGTGGATTTGGTGTGCGTCTGGATGCAGGCATCGGAGCTCATGGTGCTATGATTACCCCGCACTATGATTCACTGCTTGTCAAAGTATCCACTCATGCGTTAACGTTTGAGCGAGCAGCTAAGAAAATGCTGCGCACACTGAAAGAATTCCGGATCCGTGGGGTTAAAACAAATATTCCTTTCCTTGAGAATGTGATGCAACACCCGGACTTTTTAAACGGCAATTATAATACTTCTTTTATTGATACAAAACCAGAACTATTCGAGTTTCCAGTCCGCCAGGACCGCGGCACGAAGCTCTTAACGTATATCGGTCAGACCATCGTCAACGGCCATCCAGGTCTGGCTAAGACAGACAAAAAGCCACTGTTCGCAACACCGCGCATCCCGGAGGTTTCCTATAAGCAAGAGTATCCGAATGGTACGAAACAAATCCTGGACGAGCAAGGACCGGATGGCTTGGTAAAATGGATACAGCAGCAGAAAAAGCTTCTGGTCACTGACACAACATTCCGTGATGCGCATCAATCGCTGTTTGCTACCCGTGTGCGCACCCATGATTTGCTGCAAATCGCGGAAGCTACAGCCAAACTTGCACCCGACCTCTTCTCGCTTGAGATGTGGGGTGGAGCTACATTTGATACAAGCATGCGCTTTTTGAACGAAGACCCGTGGGAGCGCCTGCGCAAGTTGCGACAGAAAGTTCCCAATCTGCTATTCCAGATGCTTTTCCGTGGCGCCAATGCTGTCGGCTATACAAATTACCCAGATAATGTCATTAAAAAGTTTATTGAAACATCCGCTAAAGAAGGAATCGACGTATTCAGAATTTTCGATAGCCTAAACTGGGTGGATGGCATGCGCCTTGCCATCGAAAGCGTGCGAGAATCAGGTAAAATCGCTGAAGCAGCTATTTGCTATACCGGTGATATTCTAGATCAAAGTCGTGAGAAATATAATCTGAAATACTATGTTGCTCTGGCCAAAGAACTGGAAAAAGCCGGTGCGCACATTCTTGCGATTAAGGATATGGCTGGTCTTCTGAAGCCATATGCCGCATATGAGCTGGTGAAGGCGCTGAAACAAGAAATTAGCATCCCGATTCACCTGCACACGCATGATACGAGTGGGAATGCAGGCGCAATGCTCCTAAAAGCTGCAGAAGCCGGAGTTGATATTGTTGATACGGCACTTAGTTCCATGTCCGGCCTCACTTCACAGCCCAGCCTAAACGCACTTGCGTATGCGCTTGAACACGATAAACGTGCAACCGGCCTAGATTACGAAAAGTACCAAAAACTAGCCGATTATTGGGAAGACGTCCGGAAATATTACATTGGCTTTGAAACTGATATGAAGTCGAGCAATGCGGAAGTATACAAGCACGAAATGCCGGGTGGACAATATACAAACCTGGAACAGCAGGCAAAAGCTGTCGGTCTTGGCGATCGCTGGGGAGAAGTGAAAGAAATGTATACCGCTGTAAACCATATGTTTGGCGATATCGTGAAAGTAACGCCTTCCTCCAAAGTAGTAGGAGATATGGCATTATTTATGGTACAAAACAACCTAACGGAAAAAGACATATATGAACGTGGCGAAACCATCGATTTTCCCGAGTCGGTTATCACATTTTTCCAGGGATATCTAGGCCAGCCACATGGCGGGTTCCCGGAAGATTTGCAGCGTATTATTCTTAAGGGACGCGACTACTTTACAACCAGACCAGGTGAATTGTTGCCTTCCGCAGACTTTGATGAAATCAAAGCCATGCTTGAAGAAAAGCTGGAACGTGATATGACAGAGTGCGATGTCATGTCGTATGTTATGTATCCTCAAGTCTTTCTGGATATGCAGGCACGTCAGAAAGAATTCGGCGATGTATCCGTTCTCGATACGCCAACCTTCTTCTACGGTCTGCGCTTAGGTGAAGAAATCGCTATCGATATCGAGCAAGGGAAAACACTCATGGTTAAACTTGTTTCCATTGGAGAAACAAGGCCGGACGGCATTCGGACGATTTACTATGAATTGAATGGTCAGCCACGTGAGATTAATATACGAGATGTGTCGGCTAAAGTAACAACAACTCAACGACCAAAAGCCGATTTATCCGAAGCCGGGCAAATCGGTGCATCCATGCCAGGTAAAGTGCTGAAAATAATGGTCCAACAAGGCGACAAAGTGAAAAAAGGCGAGCATGTGCTTGTGACGGAAGCAATGAAGATGGAGACAACAATGCAGGCCCCATTCAACGGCACGGTTAAAGAAATTCACGTAAAAGCTGGCGATACGATCGAGACAGGCGACCTGCTTATTGTTATTGCCAAAAGTTAATTTTTTCTTCTCTTACTTGTAACACACGAAAAAGAGCACCGTTGCGTGCTCTTTTTTGTTTTTAATGAAGCTCATCGATAATTTCCTCGCCATTTTTGCGTTCGTTTCGGTCTTTACAATCCTTTTGCTTGGTGTGATCCTTGTCATCACCTCGAATCATAGATTGAATTTTCTCGACCACGGCTGGAGCTAAATCCATCATTCGTTCATACAAGTGAGATTGTCCCTGTAGTGAGATAGAGCGTACACCATGCTTGCCAACAATAAGAAACGCTACCGGAGTAATGGAAATTCCGCCACCACTACCGCCGCCAAATGGTAACTCACCTTTAGACACGCCATTTCCATTCGCATGCTGTCGGGCCAAGTCCCCATCGCGCCTTTCGTGGCGGTGCTCCGTTTCCTGATATACTTCAAATTCGCTTCCTCCAGCAGCAAAGCCAAAACCAACTTTGGAGACAGGGATAATCACATTTCCATCGGGTGTTTCTACCGGGTCCCCTATAATCGTATTTACATCCACCATCTCTTTAATATTTTCCATTGCGGTTTGCATTAAGCCTTGAATCGGATGTTCTCCCATACCTGCTCACGTCCTTTACGGAAATAATGCACAGCAATCCGAATGACTGCAATGATAGCATGTCCAATCCTTAGACGCAGTATACAAAGCAAATATGTGTCCAGCATCTCACGTTGAAACTCGGGAAAAACATGTAGCCTTGGTCGGGTACGCAAGGAAATATAATGGGCCAGCACAGCAATCATCAAACTTTTAACACACCATACTGCACCAATAGCGGCTCCTGTGGCGGATGCTTCTCCAAGCCCGACATTTGTTCTCCACTCAATCATTTCCCCATGCACACATTTCAATGTCTGCCGCAAAACATGGTGTAAATCTTGCACATTACGTAGCAGCTGTACGTATTTCCTTTGAAAACGCTGTATAATTCGTGGTGTAATCCACATCTTTTTCTTTCTCTTCGTTTCCATCGCCGGTCTGACTTTCGCCTGTTTTGATACTTGGACTCCCCTGGATAAACTTCCTATTTGTAGTAAATTAACCGTAAACCGATACTTGAGTAAACGTTTGTATACGGAAACTTCCACGTTAATTCGGTCATTCTCCGACACACGCTTATACTCGATTTGAATGCGTACGGATGTAAACCAAATAACTGTTATTATGATTACTATACTACCAAGAAAAATCAGCCAGCCGTTCATATCCGCTCACCTTCCCACAGGTAGTATGAGCGGATCCTCTTTCCTGCATACAAGAAACGAAAGCAACTTTTCGGCAAAAAATGAGTAAAAACTATTGATAAAACTACATTTTACATATAGGAGACGTGAAAAAATTGAAAAAACATTGGATGGCGCTAGCTGTAAGCCCGCTAGTCGCCAGCGGCCTGCTGCTCGGGGAACATTCCGCCGCCGCTGCTGCTCCTTTCTCCGATATAGACAATCATTGGGCAGAAGCGCAAATCCTCTCGCTAGCCCGCCAGGGAATTGTAAACGGTATTGATAAGAATACTTTTGCGCCTGAACGTTCTCTTACCCGAGGGCAGTTTGTAGTCATGCTTGCCAACACACTTAAAAACGATTTAACCACAAGTGGCACAGCACAAGAAGCAAAAAAGTATTTTTCTGACATAAGCGGGTCTGATTATTATGCTAATGACCTGGTTCGCCTACGTAAAGCGGGTATTATTGACGATCGAGGAACATTCTCCGGCGAACGAAAAATTACCCGACAAGAAATGGCCCACTATCTGGTCAATGCGTACCGTTATCTCTATAAACAGGACTTATCTTCTATCGTTAATGTAAAACATATTCCGTTTAAGGATGCCGGTAGCATTGCCCCTAGCTATCGGGCTGACGTTGTTATCGCTGATAAAATTAATTTAATCAGCGGACGTGATAATGGCAAATTTGATCCACGGGCAACACTTACCCGTGCAGAAGCTGCCTCCGTCATCTACCGCTTCAGTCAGCTTGTGCCTTATAAAGACATCGGGGTACGTTCCGGCACACAATTGGCTACCATTCAAGATGCGTACTATAAAAACAATAAGCTTTATATTACATTTACCTATAGCTTACCTGGTGCCGGATACGATGGACAAATCATTGTCATCACCCGCTCTGGCCAGCAGCTAAAAATTGATGTGGATCAAGTGAAGCTTGACAGTAGCTCCTCCACTTCAGGATTTAAACAAACCCGCACGATCGTTGTCGATGAGAGTGATATACAAACGATTCTTGTTCGTGTAAACGGAAAAGAGGAAGCACGCTTTAACGTATAACTATCTTCGTCAAAAACAAAGCAGGAACAGTCGGGTTGCTGCTTTGTTTTTTTATTTTACAGAAGGCAAAAAGATGCCTTCCGGGTCAACTATATCATGCAAAATATGAAGCTCTCCGTAAGTAGGCGGCTCCGTTTCTCCTCTGCACTGCGAAAAATCAAGTGTAAAACCGGTGTTTTCCTGTAATTGCTCACGTGTCACGCCAGGATGAAGTGTATCAACATACATTGTTCCCATTTCTTCGTTGAAACGAAATACTGCCATGTTCGTAATAACAGCGCTCGGTCCTCCCCGAAACTTCGCGCCATATGCTTCCCGGCGGTGTACCAGTGTGCCTTCCGGCCATTTTCTCACCATCCAGCCTGGAGATGTAATATAATCTACCTGTTCTTTGAATCGGCGTTTTTCTTGTACCATAATAAATACCGTACGCCGCGCAAGTGAATTGATATCTGGATTTCCCCCACTGCCAGGAAATCTCACAGTGGGGATAAAATAATCACCTGCAACGGTTGTATTCACATTGCCATACTTATCAATTTCTGCCCCGCCCAAATAAGCTAAATCCACTTTTCCTCGCTGTAGTTGATTGAAGACATCGAACAGTCCAGACGCTACAGATGCTTTTGTGACGCAACGCGGATCTCCTACGGAAGACGGAAGCGAGTCGCCTTTGGAATCAATCGTACCTGCTTCGTATATAAGCTTGGAATTCGGTGCATTGAGCTGCTGCGCCAGCATAATTGCAAGCATCGGCAATCCAGTACCGGCAAACACAACTTCTTCATCTTTCACTTCGCGGGCCGATGCTACCGCCAGCATATCTACTATCGAATATTCTCCGGGCTTTGCATATTGTTTATCCGTCATTCTATCTCGTCCCCCGTTTCACTTTTGTGCTGTATTTCCGGTATGAATTTGCCCGGAGCTTCTCCAACCTTGATACGCCTAATTTGTTCAAATATTCTTCATGGTTTTTGACACCATATACCCATTCGTCCATCCAGTTAGCAAATTTTTCATCAGTTTTGGAAGCTGCGGATATCTCGCGTATGAACGGGCCATCTACATCATAATAGCCATATGCGCCGGTTGGATGTGCCCCCCATGGAAGTTCGACGATCGCGTCTACCAAGTAACCAGGAATCAGATTGCGCTCTGGCTCCTCCCTCAAATAAGATTCCGGTACGATTTCCTCCGCCAATACAATAACCTGATCTGATGCTTTAATCGCTTGTTCATCCGAGTACGTCTGTCCAGTAATACGAATCGTCCCCTCCTCCCCTACTTGCTGAGCATGTACGATGCATACATGTGGACGTACTGCAGGCACATGTATAATCTCCCCCTCATTATAAAAAGGGTCTTGAGCAAAATCGAATTTCTTTACCGGAATTCGGTCATTTGCACCGTTACGCAATCCCATTTTTTCTAGCATGTCATACTCCGGATTTAAAATATCTGTACCTCGGGATGCCCATGTCGGCAAATATGGAATGCCCATCGCACCTGCCGCTATCCTGTATAGCATGTGCTGATGGCTATAATCTTCCACAATGACTGAGCGCTCTCTCATTTTTCGATCTAAACAATATGGTACCTTACCATACAACTCATGACCAATCCAGCACGATTCCCAGATAGAGACTGCACCTGCCCCTATTAAAAGCTCTGCGTGAGTACCAGAGTTGACCTCCACCAGATGCAATCCTTTTTTCTCCTGTCGTAGCATTTCATAAATAGCGGCCATTGGACGACGCCAAATAACAAAGCCACTGAATGTAATCATGTCATTATCCTGAATCATTTGTACTGCTTCCTGTAGCGAACAACGTTTATCTATCAAAATTTTCCCTCCCTACTCACACCATATATTCTTTATCAAGGGTGTTGATTATCCAGTACGATCCAGAGGGTAGCGTCATCACACCGTTGCCCAAACGGGCGTCGGTTCGTCTCCCGCACAGAAGCGGCCGTGTCTCTTCTCGTGAAAAGACGAGGGAACACGCCGACGCGTGCACCTTATTTCTTCCACCTTATGGATAATCAACAGGTGTGATTCTTTATTTCATATTTTCAAACAAATCCTGAAAAATGTCCATAATGCATGTTTTTATTTTTCCGTCAACTGTTCTTTATTCTGAATGAGCGCTTGCTTTCTGTATGAATATAAAAGCCACATAATAAAAAGACTTCAGGTATTTGCCCGAAGTCTTCTTATCCTGCCTTAACGGGCAGCCATCTTTCACTGAGTAAAGCTTCACTTTATATTTGTGTAGCTTTACGCGATTTTTCGGCTTGCCGTAATTCGACACGGCGTATCTTGCCTGATGTTGTCTTCGGTAGCTCCTCTACAAATTCAATTTCACGCGGATATTTGTAAGGTGCAGTAATGTTCTTTACATGTTCTTGCAGTTCTTTCACCAACTCTTCTGAAGCTGCAGTTGTATCCCGAAGAATAACAAATGCCTTTACGATGCTACCTCGTATTGGGTCCGGACTTGCGACAACCGCGCATTCTTTTACAGCCGAATGCTTCACCAGTGCATCCTCTACCTCAAACGGCCCAATCGTATAGCCAGAGCTAATGATAATATCATCAGAACGACCCTCAAAGAAATAGTATCCGTCTTCATCCTCCTTGGCCTGATCACCCGTCAAATACCATTCTCCCCGGAATGAAGCCGCAGTACGTTCCGGGTCATTTAAGTAACCTTTGAACAGCGCAGGAACGCTGCGATGTACCGCAATGTCACCCACTTGCCCCTGCTCCACCGGATTTCCTTCTTCATCAATAATGGCAATACGATTGCCTGGTGTCGGTTTACCCATTGAACCCGGTTTTACTTCCATACCGCTCAATGTTCCGATAAGCAGCGTATTCTCCGTCTGTCCGTAACCATCACGCACGGTTACACCATAATATTTCTTAAATGTATCAATAACTTCGCGATTGAGCGGTTCACCCGCACTTACCGTGCTGCGAAGATGGGCTAATTTATACTGATCAAGCCCTTCTGCTTTCGCCATAATCCGATATTCAGTCGGCGTGCAGCACAACACATTAACCTGATACTTCTCCAGCAATGATAAATACTTCTTCGGATCAAACTTGCCCAAATATACAAGTCCTGTAGCACCTGAACCAAGCACAGAAATAAATGGACTCCAGTTCCACTTGGCCCAACCTGGACCTGCCGTTGCCCATACGACGTCACCTTCCCGCACATCCAACCATAGCCTAGCAGCTACTGCTTGATGAGCATAAGCCCAACTGTGCGTATGAATTACACCCTTCGGATTTCCGGTTGTACCTGATGTATAGTTCAAGAACGCGATATCATCAGCGCGTGTATTCTCAATTTCAAATTCTTCACTCTGACCATCCATTACTTTATCAAAGGAAAGCCAGCCTTCTTTATCGCTTCCATACACGATAAATGTTTCCATTGTACGGCAATCCGAACGCACCTCGTCAATTCGATCCACTAAATCGTGATAGGAAATTACCGCTTTAATGCCAGCATGTGTGGCCCGGTACAAAATATCTTTCGGCATGAGCATCTCAGAGCCAGGAAGAACAATGGCTCCTATTTTCAGTGCGGCCATATAGCTGATGTATGCCTGCTCAATGCGCGGCAGGATAATCATGACTTTGTCGCCCTTTTGGATACCAAGCTCTTTAAGTCCGTTTGCTAGCTGGTTAGATGCTTTGCTCAGTTGAGCGTACGTAAACCGCTTGGTTTCTCCCTCTTCATTCTCCCATAGCAGAGCCAGCTTATCTCGATCCTGAGCATAACGTTCGATGTCATTTACCATGTTATAGTACTCAGGTGCGTGCAACTGCAATTCGGTCATTCTCCATCTCCTCCAATTTTCATTTATTTTTACAAGATTGATAAACATTTTCTTTTAATTTGAAAACGTTTACTATAAACGAATTATTCTACCTTTTTTCGAATATTCCTGCTTTAATTCAAATTAATTATTTCCTATTTTCAAAATCCTTTTACTCTCCGCACTAAAGAAGAAGCCGACGAATATCGCCGACTTCTGTTATCCAGATATAAAGTTAGGTTACGCGCGGCCACCAAGCTGTTGTTCAGCCATTTGAACCAAACGCTTCGTGATTTCTCCACCAACAGAACCGTTCTGACGAGCAGTAGTGTCTGCTCCCAGTTGCACGCCAAATTCAGTAGCAATTTCATACTTCATTTGGTCAAGTGCTTGGTTAGCTTGAGGTACAAGCAGTTGGTTACGGTTTCCAGTGTTGCTCTGTGCCATATTGTTTCACCTCCTTGAGTGGTGTACCTATAGAATGTCACCACTACAGAGGTTGCATACAATCAGAAGCAAAGTAAATGTTGGAAGCATAGGTGCAATTAAAAAGCAGAAGGGTATATACGTTTGCGCCACCAAATACCCAGTACAAGAACAAATGATGTGAGCAAGAGCGGGAACAACCAGTCAAGATAATAATATTCGGGCGCGATATGCTGCTGTACAGCTTCTTCCGATATAACCATCGTTCCAGCCGTATAGCTTAAGATACCCGCTCCGATATAAATAAGGACAGGAAGACGATCCATAAGCGCAGCTACAGCATTGCTTCCAGCCATCAGCAACGGAATGCTAAGCCCTAGTCCAAACAGCAGCAAAACAAAATCACCATGCGCTGCGCCACCTACAGCCAGCACGTTGTCCAAACTCATAACAAAATCAGCTACAATAATAGTCTGTATAGCTGCAAATAACGTAGGACCGGCTTTAATATCCGAGGCTTCCTCCCCTTCACCAAGCAAAAGCTTGAGGGCGATCCAGGCCAGTACAATGCCGCCTATCGCTTTCAGATAAGGGATGAGCAGTACCCAGGTAGCCATCGCCGTCAATACAATACGCAATCCGATTGCTCCCATAGTTCCATATATAACAGCTTTTCTCCGCTGTTCCGGTGGCAATTTTCGGCTTGCCATCCCAATAACTACCGCATTGTCACCACTCAATACAACATCAATAATAATAATATTAATAAAACCGAGCCAAAACGAGGCATCCATGTGTCCTGTCACCACCTTCTAGCACTGAATATATTCAGTGACAAGACAGGCTATACCTATATAAATTAAGTTTTATTATTCTCCATGATTCGAAATTGGAGTAGCATATGGTAAATTTACTTGCATTCTTCCTTCATTCCATGTATTTGTGTACGGCTTCGGACCGGGTTGCTGGTAAAACGTAAGCAACGTATAAATAAAGCACCAAAGCAGAAAGCCTATCGGAATAATCATCCATTTATACTTTGTTTTTTCATTCGTTTTTTCCATATAAACCGCCCCTTCCTACACTTCTCTTATGTCAATCAACTGTTATGAACGCCGTATCCAAATACGGCTCGAGTCAAATTCGATACGTCCCTCTCGCTTTAATTGACTGATAATTCTGCTAACTGTTTCTCTTGTCGTGCCTACCATATCGGCCAAATCTTGATGAGTTAATTCTATCGGAAGCAAATAACCATCCACATCCTCGACACCTCTGACCTTGGCTAGTGAAGAAAGCGTGTTCATAATTTTCTCTTTCATGTCTTTACTAAGCACATCCGAAAGACGACGCTGCAAATCGCGAATTTTCCCCTCCAGTATTTGCAGGAGGCGAATACATAAGGCTGCGTTTCCCTGAAGCAACATCGTCAATTCCTGAACGTTAATTGAATAAAGCGAGGACTCTTCCATTGCCTCTGCCGTTGCCGGATACGGGCTGCCTCCAAACATACCGATATGCGGAAAAAGATCTCCTTCATGCAACACGTTGACAATTTGTTCGCGACCATCCTCGGTTGTTTTATATACTTTCACCATTCCGCACTCCAGCAAAAAAATCGCCGTACATAAATCACCTTCATAAAACAAAATTTCACGCTTTCTGGCTTTTCTATGGGACATGACACTGGCGATAGTATCACGCTCCGGTTCAGATAAGGGCGCAAATAGCGGTACTGTGCCGAGAAACTCCCTTAGTGACTTCTTTCCCAATCACACTCTCTCCTATCTATCCTGATCCAACGGACAACGAACCACCAGTAGTAATGCTCTCCACTGATGAAAGTTTTACTTTATGGAAAAATAAGGCGCCTCCAAAAGGATGGCGCTCGTACTCTTTTCTTTTACCGCAGCATTTTAATAAATTCACGCATAAAACCAGGCAAATCTGGCCATGCGTGTCCAGATATTAGATTCTGATGCGTATGTAGCGTTTCTTCAATATACGTTGCACCGCAGGCTACAACATCCGGCTTGCACGCTGAATATGCCGTGTATTCTCTGCCTTTCATTATATCGGGCACCACCGATAAAACCTGTGCAGCATGACAAATCGCTCCAACGGGTTTATTTGCTTCGAAAAAGTGGCGGACAATGGCAGGCAAACTCTCATCAAGACGAATATACTCCGGTGCACGACCACCTGGAATAATCAGTCCGTCATACTGAACGGGGTCTACGTCGACAAACGCCATGTGCGAATCCAGGCCATATGAAGGCTTCTCGACATACGTTTCCATTCCTTCTACAAAATCATGGCTAACAGTTTGGAGCTTTTTTGCTGAAGGAGATGCGATAGTTACATCGAATCCTTCTTCAAGACAACGGTAATACGGATAAAATACCTCCAGCGCTTCCACTGCATCTCCTGTTACGATTAATACTCGTTTGCTCATGAATTCACCCCATTAAAAAAAGTAGTGATACTTCAGAACTCAGGCTTTGTTTTTACCCGACTGTATGTAATTCATTCGACATTGTAAAGGAAATTCCTGCTTCTGTCATAATGTACGGATGTGGAAAGGGATAGCTCATTATACTATTGCTAATAACCAAGGGTGTTGATTATCCAGTATAATCCAGAG
>NZ_KE952732.1 GCF_000466385.1 Aneurinibacillus aneurinilyticus ATCC 12856 | reverse complement strand
CCGACGCTCGTCGAGAATACTTCCTTCATCTTAATCGGAAGTGCACCGGCATTCAGAATTGCCGCTAGTTCTTTTGCTTCTCCAATTGAATTCTGTCCATCTATTTGAGCTTTGCCATCTACAATAATATCTCTGATAGTCAGTGCTGGTACTGTAAGAGGTTCTTCATCAAGAAAAATAGTTACACGTTGACCAATATATTTTTTGGTTACACTTGCAAATTTCTCGGGATCTTTAAATTGAAGTGTGATAATCGGACGCTGCATCCGATCAAAAACCCCATTTGCCCCCTTTTCAGCTATATCGTTACCAGTCATAATGATATTTCCCTTGCTATCACGGAAGGTAAGGTTAGCAGGTTTGCCGATGATATCACGTGCTTTTTTTTGATTTGTAACACCAGCTAAACGTACACGAATACGATTATTTCCCTCAACCTGGATATCAGGCTCTGCTATCCCAAGAGCGTTTACTCGGTTATTCAGTGCTTTTTCTGCATCCCTTAGTGTTTGTTTTGTTACTTTATGCTGTTCGTTTAATGGAGATATTTCATATAAAATTTCGAATCCCCCTCGTAAATCTAATCCAAGGGTTGTGTGCCTAGCTATTTTTGGACCTGTAGTAAAGGCAAAAGATAATGTTATAAAAATAATTAAAAAAAGAGTTCCTAATTTTCCCCAATTCACCACACTATTTTCCTCCTATACTTTATCCCTTCACGCTCCCTTCGTGAAAATGATTGATATGCTTGACATATTAATGCTGAAACGGTAGGCCCCCATCTTTAAACGCCGTTCTATTGCCACGGGAAGGGAGTGCAGTTGTGCTTTTTGTGACATTCGGCTGCTCCATAGTAATAGACTGAATGTTTGTAGGGACAACAGGAACATCATGTAAAGTTAAGGTAAGAGCCATGATCGATATGATACGGGTTAACCGTTCTTTCATTTTTTCCCTCGTTTCTATTCATAACGAATCTGTAGTAATCCTACTACAATACGAAAATACATGTATTGTTAATTTAGGATGATTAATGCAATATATGGCCTTATTATAATGTACAGGCGATGCCTTTCGCGTGAAATTATGAGAATACTCATATTCTGAGGTGATTAGTGTGGAGTTTTCCAAAATAGGAACACTTATTAGAGACATACGAAAGTCAGTGAACTACCCACCACTTAAAATCTAACGATT
>NZ_KE952731.1:1610-10134 GCF_000466385.1 Aneurinibacillus aneurinilyticus ATCC 12856 | reverse complement strand
TCACCAAGTTCGTGCATCTTCTCCGTGTCAATGTCACCCAATGCCATAATGGAATTTAGTGTGTTGAACAGGAAGTGAGGATGGATTTGTGCCTGCAGGTAGGCTGCCCCCATACGCAGCCGCTCGTTGACGGACTGCTTCAATGTCGTTAGCGACCAGATGCGGGATCTTAGTTCCAGAGCATCGACCGGCTTGGTAACATAATCGTTTGCTCCAGACAAAAACCCGGCGTAAATGTCTGTCGGCTTTTTGTAAGGACTTAGCAGGAAACATGTAACTTCCTTAAATATAATAAAAAATTTTGGTTAATGACGTAAATATTTACAAAGAAATTTTACGAGCGTTTCTAGCTTCCGTGGGCATATGTGTATGCGGGATGCTACTTTTTAGCCGAAAATCACATAGATGGAATATACCGTAATTTAATTGCTAGGGCATAATAAAAAACCTAACATAGTATCCTATATAGGGGAAAATGAATGTCAGGTTTTTTGTTAATCGCTTAGCATAAGGTTGCAAATCAAGCGCACTAAAAAAGATGGGCAAATGTTCTTTTGATTCAAATTTTTGTAATGCTTCAAAGGAAAATAGATTTTCTCGGAGAATATACTATAGTGATTTCCCTCCCTTGGCTTTTTCTTGTTTGGTCACTTGAAAAATTCTCCAAGTCGGGGTGAAGTCCTTTTTTATGCTCAAAAAATCCTTTCGACTCTAGGCTCTATAAATCTGCAAATTTTCACTACGGGAAAATACTACATTATATCTAGAGACTATGTAGTATTGAACGCCCTAAAGCAAATAGTCCTTCGATTATTTCTGATTACTATAATGTTGATGAAATCGTCCAGATTTCTCATTTTGATGAATGGAAAGATGAAGTGAACTATGTTTGGGAGTTACTTGACGTTTACAAAAATACTATGCGAGGAGAGGTAATAAGTGAAAAAGTTAATCGAATTTAAAAAAGTAACAAAAGAATACAAAATAGGAGAAGTGAAAATCAAGGCCCTGGATGGTGTTGATTTTTCCATATCAGAGGGAGAGTTCGTCGTTATTTTGGGCGCAAGCGGCGCGGGTAAAAGTACGATTTTGAATATACTTGGCGGTATGGATACGGCTACCTCAGGTCAAGTGTTTGTTGGTGATCAAGAAATAACAAGATTCAACGAAAAAAAATTAACACAATATCGCGGGGAGAAAATTGGCTTTGTATTTCAATTCTATAACTTAATTCCGAATTTAAACGCTCTAGAAAATGTTGAATTTGCTACTGAAGTATGTAAAAACCATCTGGATGCTAAAGATATTTTACATAAAGTCGGATTAACGAATCGTATCAAAAACTTCCCTTCCCAGCTCTCGGGAGGAGAACAACAAAGGGTGGCTATAGCTAGAGCTGTTGCAAAAAACCCTTTGCTTTTACTCTGTGATGAACCAACCGGAGCTTTGGATTATGTTACAGGCAAGTCCGTCTTAAAGCTTCTTCAAGATTTGAACAAGGAAATGAAAAAGTGCGTCGTTTTGGTCACACATAATTCAGCAATTGCTCCTATGGCTGATAAAATTATTAAGGTGAAAAGCGGAATGATAGAAACGGTTGCGATTAATGATGAAAAACAAAGTGTTGAAGGGATTGAGTGGTGATTATGAAATTATTTTTTAAATTATTCAGAGATATTAAACAATCTGCAGGGCAATTTTTGGCCTTTGTTTTGGTTATCGCAGTAGGAGCTTTTTTCTATGCGGGGCTGGTAACCTTGAGCGATAATCTTAGCGCTTATACGAAGACTTACTTTAAAGAGCATAATTTAAGCGACTTAAATGCATATTACAATCAAATTTCCAAACAGGAGGTGGCTGGTTTAAGCGAAATGGAAGGCATCAATAAAATAGAAGGGCGCTATACTTTTGATGCCACGCAATCCTTTGAAAACTATAAAGCCTCATTAAAAATTCATTCGATCCCTGCAGATAATGAAATCAATACGCCTTCTATGATTGAGGGTAGTATCCCGGCAAGAAAGGGTGAAATCCTATTAGATTCTCATTATGCTAAAGAACATCATTATCGTGTCGGCGATGAAATCAGTATACGTACGAATGATAAAAGTTTGAAGTTTACAATTAGCGGCTTATGCGAAAATGTTGAACATGCAAAAAAGAACGAAATACAAGATCATAAAACCTACGGAGTGGCTTATATTGGCGAAGAGACCATACCTGAAATCGCAGATGGCTTTTTCTATAATGAAATTATGATTGATGCAAAAGATGGTTACGATATCGACAAATTAGGTGAATCAATTGAAGAAAAGTCCGCTCTTTACTTACTTAAACCAAGTAAGTAAAGAGCGGACTTTCAGTTATTCTCAACTAAATGCCACTATACATAATAATAATTTGATGAGTAAGGTTATCCCTTTGGTTCTCTTTTTGATCGAAGCGATTATCTTATTTCTTACCATGTCGAGGATGATAGATTCTCAAAGAAATCAAGTAGGCATTATGAAGGCTTTGGGTGTGAAAAACAGAAGCATCATGCTTCACTACATGGGATACCCTGTGCTGGTCGGTATTATAGGCTCAATCCTAGGCTGTGCCATTGCCGCTTTTGTATTTGTTCCATTCGTAACTGCGTCGAATGCAAAGGCCTACTCTCTGCCAGGCATTCAATTCTCGCTTTCTTTTTATTCTATCATTCCTCCTCTCATTTTCTCTAGCGCTTTTGGGATGCTCTCTTGTTATTTGAGCGGTAGAACCATATTGAAGGAACGTGCGGCCCAGGCGATCCGTCCCAAACCGCCAAAAACGATGAAAAAGATATTCATAGAAAGAATTCCGGGTATTTGGAGTCATATTCCGTACAGTTACAAGCTTATTTTGAGAAATATATTCCTAAATAAACAAAAGGCCCTAGCGAGTTCAGTTGGTGTTGTGGTAAGCACGGTTTTATTGATAACTGCCTTCGGTACTCAAACGGCCTTGCAAAAAGTAGCGAACCAAATTGAAGATGTGTATACCTATGATTTAAGAGTGGATTATAAAATGGGAGCATCTTCGAATACGTTTAAACTACCCTCCGGCATTAAAAACAGTTATTTTGTATCCACCTTTCCTGTTGAATTCATAAAAGATAATAAAATAGAAAAGGCTGCTTTAGTTGTGACTGAAAAAGAAAACAATCTCATTCATTTTTTTGACGAAAATGATAATAGGATATATTTGGGGAATAATGGTGTGCTGGTACCCAAATCTTACGCCGACAAATATCATATTTCAGAAGGGGATCTCATCAAAATAACGTTTATAGCACCGGAACTTAAAAATAGAACTGTAAATATGAAGGTCCTAAAGATATCTACACAGTATTCGAACCCGTCGTTTTATATCACACCCGATTATTTAAAGAGCTTTGGGCTAGATTACAGTCCAACCTCGCTTTTAGTTGAAGCAAGCAGCTCGACAGATCTTATCAGCATCCGTAACTTCTTTGAACAAGATCCCCAAGTAGATGTCATTGCAGATAAGGCAGATCTAAAGAAATCAGCTCAGTATATTTTGAAACAAAACAGTTTTATATTTATCATGTTTATCATTTGTGCTGTCATACTCTCCTTTGGCGCCATATATACGATATCTTCCATAAACATTTATGAAAGGAATCGTGAGCTTGCAACCCTTAAAGTATTAGGCTATCAAAAATATAAAATAAACAGGCTTATATTTTTTGAAAACATCATCCTAACCGCATTTGCGGTAATTGCAGCTTTGCCGATTAGCGGCTATATGTATGCGAATGTTGTAAAGGCACTGTCTAGTACCCATCAGCAAATCCCTGATAAACTAAATATTTCCGTAATGTTGATATCTGTTATTCTGGCCTTCTTACTTACTATTCTATCTAGCTTACTTCTTAGAAGAAAAGTAACCAAAATAAATATGATTGAATCATTAAAGAGTGTAGAATAAAAATTTTAAGGAACTGGAACAAAAATAGGCTGCTTCACCTTGATGTGAAAGTAACCCGTGCCGAAATGGTGACCATAATTGTCAAATGAAAACGACTTGGCATGCTGATTTTAGATCTGTATGCCAATAGATCATTATTCTTTGTAACAAAGGTTTTTATAAAAACATGACTGTCGAAAATATTGAATTTAAATGTTCAGTATAAACGATACATAATGTGGTTAGGTGAGAGTTTAAGTCTGTTTAATATAGATATATACCGAAATATTTTTAATTAACTTGATAAAACATTCGTGTTTGATAAAATTGATTATAGTCAGATAATTACTTTTGGGTGCATCATGGCTGATCTATAGAATCTCTCTGGTTTATACTCCGCCTCTCATCTTTGCCGCTATACGTTCGTTATTTATGGCACCTTAACATGTTATGAGCAGGTTTTAGATATAGTATTAAGCTAACAAATAAGATGGAATGCTAAGGAGTGAATTGTGACTATGTTTAGAGAAACAGTGTCAACAGAAGAAGAATTGCGCTCGATTATTGGCTATCCAAGTGAACTTGTCCAAAAAAAGGCTATTACTTCCCTAGATGAGCATTGTCGAAACTTTATTTCAAAATCGCCATTTTTAGTAATGTCTACCTCGGATAATCAAGGTATGTGCGATGTTTCTCCTAGAGGAGATTCACCTGGATTTGTGCTTGTGTTAAATGAAAAGCATCTGGTTATTCCAGAAAGGCCCGGAAATCGTAGGATTGATTCAATGAGGAACATACTTTCCAATCCTAGAGTAGGACTTATTTTTATAATTCCGGGTTTAGAAGAAACACTAAGAGTAAATGGACGTGCTTGTTTAGTTCGTGATGAAAATCTGCTTAATCAAATGAAGGCCAACGGGCGTTCCCCACTTATAGGAATAGGAATCGAGGTAAATGAATGTTATGTTCATTGTGCAAAAGCGTTTAAACGGTCAGAACTATGGAACCAGAATTCTTGGCTGGATAAAGAAAAGTTACCTAATGCTTCAAAAATGTTAGCAGACCATGCAAAAATGGCTACTGAAACAGTAGTAGAGGTTTTGAAGGAAAGCTATACTAAACGACTGTATTAAAAAAACATAAATATTGTTAAGCAATGTTATTCAAGTAACGGGGATCTATAGTTCAATAACAAAAGCCGGTTATTCCTTCCTTGCTGATATTATCCCCTTTAGGTTAAAAGTGTGAAAAAGCCCATTGTTATAATGGACCTTTCACAGTTAATTGGAGGGGATTTTTCATGGCTAAAAAAGGACAGATGTTTCAACGGTATACATAGAATTCAAAGCAGAAACAGTTCAACTTTATGAGAAGGGAGGGATGAGTGATCAGGCTGTGGCTGATCAGTTGGGTATCAAAAGTAGTACACAAGTAAAGCAATGGGGTAAGAAGCATTGGCATACTACTTATACGGAAAGGTTAGTAAAAGCTTCGTTCCCCTGCCTATGCTTGTTTCCACTTTAATCTTTCCTTGGTGAACCTCGGCTATAGCCTTTGCAATGCTCATGCCCAATCCCACACCTTCTGTTTTATCATCAGTATTTGTACCGCGATAATAACGTTCAAATAATTTGTTCTTTGTCTCTTCATCCATCCCTTTGCCGTTATCTTCAACAACGATAGTAGCATATCCTCTTTCCTTTTTTGTCATTACAATAATTTTCGTACCAGGAGGATTATGTTTAATTGCATTATATATTAGATTATCCAGCATACGTTGAAACCACTTAGGGTTCGCTTCAATTATCATAGCTTGCTCCTCACCCTCATACGATAGGTGGACATGCTGTACGGTCATATCATTTACATATTTCAATACGGTACGGCGAACAAGCTCATTCAGTTCCACTTTTTCCATTGAGAAGGGAAGTTGACCATTCTTCAGTCGGAAAACAAGGGAGAAATCCTCTACAAGCGCAAGCATATAATTTCCTTTTTCGCGAATTGTTTTGCCCACTTCTTGAAGCTCCTCATCCGACCATTCGTATTGTCCGCTTTCCAAAAGTTGACCATATCCCTGAATAGTTGATAAAGGCGTTCTTAAATCATGGGAGATCCCGGTCATCCATTCTTCTTTTGCCCTTTCGAGGCGACTTCTTTCTTGTTCAGACACAGCAAGCTTTTCGGCCATCTTATAGAAGGCATCAATTACTTCCTTATATAGTTGGTAGCGAAAGCGGAGCTTCCTATTTTTTCGAAATAGCTTTTTCTGGTCCTCTTTTGTCAATACGACATCATACTCTCCTTTTTCCATCCTCTCAAACCAACCAAGGAAAAGCAGCAAAGGGTGACCATAACGGAAGCCATGCCAAATAGAAAAACAAACAGTCATAGCTAAAACGCTAACACTAAAAATAATAAGATTAATAATAGCTTTCGGAAGAAAAGATTGCTCTAACAAGTCTTCCTGCTTCTTCGGAGTATGCAGAAGCCAAATAAATCCTGATTTGTCATTATGATATGTAGCAACATTTGTTTCATAACGTCCAGGCTCTGATTTAATGGAGATGATATCTAGTGGATGATACATTTCTTTTTTCTTTACAGCACCAATAGCTTGAACAACGTTACCTTCCCGATTAATAACATGAAGATAACCACCAAGCGCATTTACTTCTTTTTCTAATTTTGATACGTTTTCTTTACGTATAAGCCCTTCTTTTCCGTACGATTGAAACCATTCTTGCAATGTATGTAACCCACTATTGTCATATCCCAATATAAATAGCAAAGGCTGTCCAGAAGAAGTATCAAATCGAGAATAAATATTATACGACTGAACACGATTCTTTTCATGTATCTGTACTAATTCATCGACTTTATATACTTTGGGCAACTGAGCAGGAACATTGATATGATAAACTACTTTTCCAATCTTATTGATGACTTGAAGCCACATATTCTTTTCTTTTAACTGTTCTGTCCATTTTGGATTAAGGATAATGTCCCCATTTTCTACCACAGTCTCTGCAACGATCATATCCAGAGAGCCAGCAGGTAAATTTTTTTTCATATCTTCATTAATAAAATACTGGAGGAGAAAAAAGAGGAGAATAAACAATATGCTAAAAATAAATAGTGACAGAAAAATGAATTGGTACATAAAGTGCAGGGTTAGCCTTCGCCCAATTCTCTTCATTCCTCTTTCTCCTTAACCAGCTTATACCCCAGCCCACGAACGGTTACAAGATAATGGGGAGTGCTCGGATTTAGTTCAATTTTCTCTCGAATCCTTCTTATATGCACCATAACCGTATTATCATCAGATAAGCCATCAAATCCCCATACCGCCTCATATAACTGAGACTTGGAAAATACAACGTTTGGATGCTTACATAGATAAAGGAGAAGTTGAAAGACTTGAGCCGGACACGCCACCGTTTTCCCTTCTACGATTAGCTCGCCTGCTGATTCATCCACAATAAATCGCCCAAAATCATAACGGGATTTAAAACTTTTTACATGTAAGGATGGATGTAGGATTGCCCTTCGCAATCTGGCTTTAACTCTAGCCACTATTTCAAGGGGATTGAATGGTTTTGTAATATAGTCATCGCCACCGGTTGCAAAGCCTGTTAACACATCAAAATCTGATACTTTTGCCGTCAAAAATAGTATGTATGCCTCAGATATTTCCCTTATCTTGGGACAGAGCTCAAAACCGCTCTGATCGGGGAGCATGACATCTAAAATAATAATGTCTGCTCCATACTGCTGAAGAAGTTGCAGTGCCTCCTGCGCTGTATACGCTTTGTAAATTTTACGAAAGCCTTCTTTTCGTAACACTGTTTCGATCATCTTTACAATGGATTTCTCGTCATCAACAAGTAATATTTTCGCTGTTTCCATAAAACGACACCCCCTATGTCATCGTATCACATAAACCTTAACACGAGCTTAACTGCATGGTATTAAGGTAAGGAAATCGTAAGGTTCCATTTAGGTTTAAGTAATTATGGATTGGTACAGTATTCCTGAGGTGAGCACGATGACAGGTTGCAATCTGGCTGGACAGTATTAGCTATGAAGTTGGTGAGGATGCAATCGGCCTATGTGATTTTTTATGGCATAAGATCAGATAGAGATAAACAGCAATCAACAATTGATAGAAGATATAGTTCAGATGCTCGTTTGCTGACAGAATGGGGAGCTTTTACTGGCACTTCTACCTGAGCAATTATTGAGCTGCATATAGATAACGTTTTATTTGCACTTCTTAAACGTATGTCTTTATGGATACTTTATGAAAGGAAGGGATAATATTGGATATTATACTGTATTTTTTATTGCCAATTATACTAATTTCGTTGAACCTTGCTATTTATATACCTTTCCTAAAGGTTGATGAAGAGGATATAGGTAGAAATCTAAAGCATCTAAACAAATATCAATGGTTCCAAAACTATCTTAATGATGAAAAGTATAGGGAACTAATCATTCACAATAAAGATGTCCGTCGAGTTATCGGGAAATTCAACAGCGATAAACTTGAGAAGGATTCCTATAACATGAAGTG
>NZ_KE952731.1:0-1510 GCF_000466385.1 Aneurinibacillus aneurinilyticus ATCC 12856 | reverse complement strand
CTATAACATGAAGTGCCAAAAAAGATTACACAAAATGTTGCTAAAAAAGTTAAATAATGTTAACCAATAGTGTTGCTACACAGAAATTACCGTGTTTTTTATTGCTGGATGGTTAGTGGATAGGAAAGTAGAGGTGCAGTTGATGGGTAACGGATTTAATGCCTCTCAGTGGATTTATCAACGGCTTATGGCTCGACTTTGCCAACAAATCGTTCGAGGAGAACTAAAACCTGGAGAAAAACTTCCTTCCGTACAAGAGATGGCAGCGCAAGCGGGAGTGAGTTCAAATACTATACAACGTATTTATCGTAGAATGGAACGAATGGGAATTGTAGAAATAAGAAGAGGGCAAGGCTCCTTTCTAACGGAAAATACTGAGGAACTGGAGCGATTGCATGTCCAGCTCAGGATTGAATGCATTGGTGAATTTGTAAAAGATATGAAGGAGATGGGAGTTTCACCTTTTAAAATTATTGAAGATATTGAGAAGTATCTGAAGCAGTAAGAACTATGGTATCTGGGGAGAAGAGGAAATCCATCTCTATTCTCCATCCAAAATGGATTCAGTAGCGTATATATTTACAAAGATAGGGAGGGAGTGTTGTGTTATAAAGTTTAGAAATATGAGTGTTGTATATTATTGTCTTCAAGTCAAATACTAAACGGTAAAAGGAAGAGAAGATATGAACCTATCAAAAAAAAGTATTGATTTTTTAGAAAATCTAAGGGCTTATTTGTTTTCCAGTAGAAAAAATGAAAAGGAAATCGAAGGAATTATTAGAGAAGTAGAAGATCGTTTATATGAGGCTGAAAAAAATGGAGAAAATGTAGATGATATAATTAGAAAGGCATCCAAAGAGTATATGGCGCAATTGACAAATGAAATGTCTTCTGACTTTGAGGGATTGATAAAATTTATACCTATTATGATATTAGGTGCAATGTCTTATATTTTAATGGGAGATGCAATACGTGGAGAAATAGAATACTCATTACTTGATTTGATTGGCTATCCGTTTATTTTCCTATTTTCCTTGTTTCTAACCGTAGCTTTATTTAAGTATGCAACAAGTAACAAAATCCCTAAAATAAAGGAATGGTTAATCGTCGGTATTCTTGGAATTACTCCAATGATTCTATCCCTTCTTTTATTTTATTTAAATAGCTATTATGAGTTATCTGTTATTCAGGTTGGGGTTGTTGGAAATGTTATTGCAATTGTTGTTTCGAGTTTAGTTTTTATTGGGATAGCAATATGGAGCAAGACATGGGTAACTATTATTCTTCCCATTATTTTATTTTTACCAGAGATCCTTATAAATATGACTAACCTTCAGGAGAGTACAAAGTTAATATTGAATAGCATCTTTATTCCGCTATGTGTAGGGAGTTTTTTTGTTATTTACGTTCTTATTTTATGGAAAATGGAAAAAAACAAGACTAGATAAGTATGAAATCTCTTCATATAAAAAAATATTTTTTATGAACCTAAGCGCTCTTTCTGTCATCT
>NZ_KE952730.1 GCF_000466385.1 Aneurinibacillus aneurinilyticus ATCC 12856 | reverse complement strand
CTGGATCATACTGGATAATCAACACCCTTGATAATATATAAAAGTAATGAATAAATAAAATTATGAATAGGAGGGAGAAAGGGCTGGACTGGCAAAGGGATTATGAAACATTATTTGGTAAGTATTTTATCGATGTTATTACTTCTATATCAGATAAAAGTAACTAAAAATAATAAAATGAAACATTTGAAAAATAATTTTGTAATAATTAAATTATGCAGAAAATATTTATTTAAAAAATAATTATATTTTTTTATAATTGTATGGAAAGCATTTTTTTACAAAAGGAGGAAATCCTTTGGAGTCATTTGTTGACTGGTTAAATGGAATTATATGGAGTCAAGGGTTGGTTTATCTTTGCTTAGGGATCGGTTTGTTTTACTCAATTGCAACTCGATTTCTTCAGTTACGTCACTTTAAGGACATGATTAAGCTTATGTTTCAAGGTAAAAGCTCAGATTCGGGGGTATCCTCTTTCCAGGCGTTGTCGATGGCGCTTGCGGGGAGGGTAGGAACAGGAAACATTGCTGGTGTGGCTACTGCAATTGCCTATGGCGGACCTGGCGCTGTGTTCTGGATGTGGCTTATCGCATTTTTAGGCTCCGGTTCTGCATTTGTAGAAGCGGCTCTTGGGCAAGTGTATAAAACCAAGCAAGATGGGCAATTTCGCGGGGGGCCAGCTTATTATATAGAAAAGGGCCTGAAGATAAAATGGTATGCCGTCTTGTTCGCAATCGTAACCGTTATTGCGACAGGTATGCTATTGCCTGGCGTGCAAGCTAACAGCATTGCAGTTGGTCTGAATAATGCGTTCGGGATTAGCCCGATCATTACCGGCATCATATTGATCGTTGTTCTTGGTTCCATTATTTTTGGCGGAGTTAAGCGAATTGCGGCTGTGGCACAAATCATTGTACCGTTTATGGCTCTGGGATATATTTTAGTCGCTTTGTTGATTGTAGCACTAAACATTTCCCAATTGCCTACCGTGATTTCTCTCATTTTTGCAAGCGCTTTCGGCTCGGATGCTGCCTTTGGCGGAATTATTGGAGCAGCGATTGCCTGGGGTGTAAAACGGGGAATTTATTCAAATGAAGCAGGGCAAGGGACAGCACCCCATGCCGCTGCTGCTGCCGAAGTATCACATCCCGCCAAACAAGGTCTTGTTCAGGCTTTTTCGGTTTATGTGGATACGTTGTTTGTGTGTTCCGCAACGGCATTTATGATTTTAATTACAGGTATGTATAACGTAACACCAGAGGGAGCACCTCCTATCGTAAATAATCTCGGAGATATGGAACCAGGGCCTGGTTATACGCAACAGGCGGTAGAATCAGTTTTCCCTGGGTTTGGAGCACCCTTCGTAGCGGTCTCCCTTTTCTTCTTTGCATTTACTACAATTATGGCTTACTATTATATGGCAGAAACAAACCTTGCGTACATTAATCAAAAAGTAAAGCGTGTCTGGTCGGAATATCTCCTGAAAATTGCTATCCTGGGGGTTGTTTTCTACGGAAGTGTGAAAACGGCAGGCTTGGCCTGGGCATTGGGAGACATCGGTGTGGGAAGTATGGCATGGCTGAATATCATTGCGATTCTTCTTCTTTCCAAACCTGCATTAAAAGTGTTAAAAGATTATGAAAGCCAGAAAAAAGAGGGAAAAGATCCTGTATTTGACCCTGGAAAACTGGGAATCAAGGATGCTGATTTCTGGGAAAAAGAATACAGGTACACTCCACCTACAGAATCTAATAACAGTAAAACGTTGTCTTCATGATATTTTCCAAGGATGGCTAAATGGCTATCCTTTTTTTGTGGCAGCGTATTTTTCATCCAGGCACATGTGGTGTACATCATTATATTATGGGAATGGGGAACAAAATAGAAATCCCCCATTCCTTTACATACTGAAGGTTGGGGGATGAATGTAACATCATATTATTCTATTGGATTCTTTTTGCATGCAGAGGAATACCCCATATATAGAGCATCTATAAGCTGTTTTGTGTTTTAATGCTTTATCTTCCCAACTGACGACGTCTAGCAGCCCCATTATTTGCAATAAGAGCTGGATCCAGGCAATTAACCTGACAGAAGCATTTCAAATCTACATTGACACAAATTCCTGTTCGAGTTAAAACGGTAACATCACAGACAGCATTTATCGGCAGACAGCAAATAGCGCCAGCGCCTGCTAACAGATCCACATTTGGTTGAAGCAATTCAAGTACCGCACAGCAATTATTATCAACACTTACAACCGCAAAGAAAGGTGTAACAAAGCAGTCTCCCGGTGCAGTTCCTGGGCCTGCACCAATGTTACCGAATGCAAAGTGTAAGGTACCGGCTGTATTTGTCAAAATAAATGGGATTACTTCATTACTTACACCGCTAGGAAAGCATCCTGATGTACACGTTTCTGCTGTCTGAGGTACAAGCTGGCGCAATACTTTGCAAACGCAATTATCATTGGATCTTTGACTTGTAAATCCCACATTGCTTCCACAACATCCATTACTTCTAAAATTTGTTGTTCCCACAATTATCAACTCCTTTTATTTTTAATAGCTTATGCATGATTTTAGAAGAGGAGTTGGACGAACTTCCTTGGAAAAATGCGGATTTTTTATTGTTTGTATATAAATAGTATGGAAAAATCAGATGATGAGCTTTCATTATATTTTTTTAGTGATCTTTTTGGTGGTTAAGGACCAACATATAGATGATTTACAAGGAAACGAGGGAGCATGTATACCGAACTGTATCTTTTCTTTTTCAGTATGCAGATGACAGTGAAGTTTCAGGATATATTTCAGGGGTTGTTAAGCATCGAAATTCTAAATACAATTAAATTTACCTTGACACTTGGATATTGAAACATGTAAAGTGTTAATTAACAATTGAATACATAACTTTCTTATCCAGAGAGGTGGAGGGACTGGCCCTTTGAAACCTCAGCAACAGACATCTAAAGTACTGTGCTAATTCCAGAAGCGTAGAGCTTGAAGATAAGAAGAGCAACTAGCGATAATGCCGAACCCTCTTCTGATTCTTAGAAGAGGGTTTTATATTTATTCCGGCAATATGTGTAAGGAAGCTTTTTAAAAAATAATATGAGGTGATCTTATGTCGAACGAATTAATCAAAGCAATTAATTTAATAAAAGAGAAAGAGTGGGTAGATTTGACACATACATTTGGTCCAGGATCACCGCATTTTTCAGCATTTGATGGCGCTGAGTTTACGACATTATTTAACCATGATGATGGTTTTTTCGCCCAAAGTTTTAAATTTGCAGGCCAGTATGGAACACATTTAGATGCACCTATCCACTTTGTTCGTAATAAGAGATATTTGGATGAATTAGATTTAAAAGAATTAGTATTACCTCTTGTTGTGATAGATAAGTCAAAAGAAGCTGAAGAAAATAATGATTTTACTTTAACGGTTGATGATATTTTAAATTTTGAAGCCGAGCATGGCAAAATCGAAGAAGGAACATTTGTTGCTTTACGTACAGATTGGAGCAAGCGTTGGCCAAATGAAGAAGCCTTTAATAATAAAGATAATGATGGGAATAACCATGCTCCCGGTTGGTCTTTGGACGCTTTGAAATTTTTATTTGAAGAAAGAAAAATAAAAGCGATCGGTCATGAAACATTTGATACCGACTCAAGTTTAGACTACCAAAAAAACGGGGCATTATTAGGGGAGTATTACGTACTTGAACAAGACACGTATCAAGTAGAGCTATTAACTAATTTAGACAAAGTTCCTGCAACAGGTGCAATCATTTTGAATATTGTCCCCAAACCGGAAAAAGCATCGGGATTCCCGGTAAGATCATTCGCTATATTACCATAATATAGATAATTGGCAGGTGTGATTATATACATTTGATTTGATAAATCGACCAATTTTTGTGGTGGGAGGTAAGAAAAAGACACCCTAGCCTTTTCTCTGGTCGAGTTTACCGCACAGGGTGAGCTGTTGAGGATAGCCTGTGTGCTATCCTTAACATTTTTCGTCTAATTTTAGAACTATAAGGTTAGGAAAATGTGGATTTATAACATTAAGCAAATCTTATATAAAAAGCCCAAATTCCTTCGGCTAATGCGGGACTGACCCCATAGAGTGAGACAAATAAAAAA
>NZ_KE952729.1 GCF_000466385.1 Aneurinibacillus aneurinilyticus ATCC 12856 | reverse complement strand
TTTTGCCTTTAAGGGGAACATTTTCGTATAAAAATAAAAGACATCAATTAGCCGCCTGGGTTCATTCAAATGCATATATTATAGAAGATGACTATGAATGGGAGTTTAAATATCAAAATGATTACTTGCCCTCCATTCAAAGTTTATATCCTGAAAAGATAATTTATATTGGCAGGCTTTCTAAAGCATTAGTACCTGTTTTCAATTTGAGCTATCTTGTGCTTCCTTATGATGTGCTATCCTTATTTCACTCAAAAGTGGCAGAATATGATCAGCCTGTTTCCAGGCTTGATCAATTAACTTTTTCACAATATTTATCCGATGGCTATTGGTATAAACAGTTACAAAAAATGCGGGAAACATACGAAGAGAAACGAAAAGTTTTTTTTGAGGCTATATCCCAATATATGAAACACGTGGCCAAAGCTGAAGGAAAAGACATGGGTCTGCATACTTTTTTAACAGTAAAAACAGATAAAACAGAAGCTGAATTAATTGGGCTAGGCATACAAAAAGGGGTAAAAGTCTATGGTACATCAAGATATTGGTTTCATACCGAAAAAAAATATCCAACAGTGTTGCTAGGTTATGGAGCTCTAAGCGCCAATGATATTCACAATGGTATAAAGCTGCTGGCTGAAGCCTGGTTTGAATAAAATTGTCAAGGGTGTTGATTATCCAGTATGATCCAGCGCCACAAAGCGGCCGTGTCTCTTCCTCGTGAGAAAGACGAGGGAACACGCCGACGCGTGCACCTTCTTTCTTCCACCTTATGGATAATCAACAGGCGTATAAAATTGTCTTATTTTGTCCCACTGACTATATTGATTCTGTCCCTTTAACAGCAAAGCAGATCCATCTACTATGTATGTATATCATACATAATGAAGGTGGTTATATACATGAACTTTATTTTTGATATGGATGGAACGATTTGCTTTAATGGACAGCCTATCTCAAAAAACATTTTACATTTTTTATTGGAATTACAGGAATCCGGTCATTTTGTCGGCTTTGCTTCTGCACGGCCTTGCCGTGATATGCTACCCGTTTTAGATGACAGATTCAAAAGGCATCTTTTGATTGGCGCGAACGGAGCAATGACGTATTACGAGGGAAGCCCCTATCAGTTTTCCCCGATCCCTACCGAATTAGCCGAAGAAATCATCCATATACTGGATGACTACCATGCTGAATATCTTATTGATGATAAATGGAACTATGCTTGTAATTTTGAACAATATCATCCTTTTCTCAAAAATGTTGACCCGTATAAATTGGCTAATCGTATAGAAATAGAGCAGATAGAGTCCTTTATTAAAATTGTTGTCTTATCCTGCAATCATTTTACAGAACTAGCCGAGAGAATAAAACAATTGGATGTTACGATTCATTACCATTCTGCAGAGGGCATTCTGGATATAACCTATAAAGGTGTAAATAAAATGATCGCTTTGGAACAATCTGGTCTTCCCTTAGAACCGTTTATTTGCTTTGGAAATGACATGAATGATCTTCCTTTGTTCAAAAAAGCTCACCATTCCGTACTTATTGGGGAATATGAACCCCTTCTTATGATAGCAAAAGAGCAAATCTTAGTTGACGAACAAATCGAGAAAAATATTATATCAAAACTGCAAGAGCTTAGTGCCGCCTTCGTTTAGACAAAGCACAAGCTATTACAAGTATAATAGCAATATAAGTAAAGCCCAATTACCTTTGCAGGGACTGACCCCCGTTTTTGAGACAGGGATCAAA
>NZ_KE952728.1:45953-57021 GCF_000466385.1 Aneurinibacillus aneurinilyticus ATCC 12856 | reverse complement strand
TCTTCCACCTTATGGATAATCAACAGGCGTGATAGTAAGTAATACTTGATATTTTCATAGGAGTGGTTGGAAGTAGGAAATCCGGAAAAAAAAGGAGGTTGGAAGCGCCCTGCGCTCCGGTAGAAGAAAGGCTAGTGTGTCTTTTTCCGACCGTGCCCACCCACCGCCCTTCCGTCTTTTTCTACCTCCTACCACAAAGGTTTGTCGATTTATTAAACCGGATGTATATAGATAAGAATAATCAGCAGAAAAAAGAAGAGGTGGAAAGGGCATGCAGATTTCGGATTGGATGCGTGGTTTGCGTTCGGTGCAGGCAATGGGGAAGCTGCCGGAGGTACGACAGGATCAAACAGTGCAAGTGTCCATTAAGCAAAAGCTATCGTCTCAGGAAGCGCTCGTAGAAATTAATGGACAGGAATTCGAGGCTACGTTTGAAAAAGGTGTTCCGGCTGAATCACGCGTATCAGCTCAAGTTATGGCACGCAACGGAGAGACGCTTCAGCTTCGCGTCAATGCTACGGCAGAAGGAGCTTCCCGCCAGGTTCCTCCTTCTGAAGCTGTAATCGATCGAATGTTGCAGGAGGCTGGTGTGAAAGCCTCCCCAGAAATGAAAGAAGCGGTGAAGAGAATAGCAGCGGAGCGTATGCCTATTACGAAGGACGTGCTACGTACGATCCAGCATATTATGCAAAAGGGAGAGGGAGGAGTTCAGCAGAAGATAGACACGCTGACTGTGATGGCAAAGAAGGACATTACCATCACACCAAAGGCATATGAGGCGGTATCCCGAGTGCTGCACGGGCCTTCTCTTGGTTCTATTCTTAGTGAATTGGCAAAAGAAGCACCAGATTTTCTGCCTCCTGCTGCATCAAAGGATATCGTAACGAATGGCGTGTCACCTGCGGCACAGAAGAAGCTGACAAAGCAGCTGGAAGTATTGGAGCAGGCATTAAAAAGTGAACGTCCGATAAACAAAGAAGCAGTACAAAAACTGATCGAACAAATTAAGCAAAACGTGCAATCGGTCAAGCCGAATCCAGATATTCGCCAGGCGATCGATAAAGTGGTCGGACAGGTGGAAGAGATCATACACAAGTCCGCACGACAGAAACATGCCATTTCACCGGAACAGATGAAACATGGAGTAGATCGGGCAGCACTGGAACGGGCGATTAACCAGTTGAAACAGCCCGCTCAAGCAGCACGACAGGAGGGAGGAGATACAAGGATTCCTCTATCTGACAAGGAGATTCTACGTCAAATCGACACGATTCAGCAGAATTTGCAACAGCAACAGCCTATTACAAGGGAGCAATTACAGAGATTAATTCAGCAGATTGAAAAAAATCTAGACGTCTCTAAACGGGATGATGCTTCGCGGCAACAGTTGCAAAAGAGCATACAAATATTATCCAAAATGGCACAGGCTCTTCCTGAACGCCAACCTGTTGTGTTGACCGAAAGTGCGAGTCGTTCGATTGGAACAGAGCTAACACGTATCGCTGAACAGATACAGGCAGGAGCTGCCACTACTCCAGACGCGCAGCTTGTCAAGGAGACAGCAGGGCAAGCTACGTCTCCGACCAAACTTCAGGACCTCGCCAAGCTTGTACAGGAATTGCGGAGTGCAGGTCGGGTTACCCGTGCCCAGTTGGATCAGCTTATGCAAACTGTAAAAGATGTCGTAAACAAAGCCGGGCTGAGTCCGAAGCTGGCAAAAGATATTGAAGCACTCACCGATCGTCTAATAAAAGACTTGCGAATGTCGATGAGCTATGAAGCGGTAGGTAAAAGTGGGGAAGCAAAAGCGATAGTCACACGGAACATGGATACGCTTGTTCAATTGTTTAAGCTTTCAGCCCCTGTGTCAGTACTTCCAGGTGAAGGGCAGGAAGGCGAATCCTCATCTGCTTTTCTGCGTCCAATTGGAGAGACGTTTGCACGGCTGGCGGGCATCGTGCTGGCAGCACGTCACGATATGATACAAGCGCTAATGGATGCCCAGGAAGCTACGTTTAAAAATCTTGATGGCACACAGGAGATTGCCAAAGTTGTGGAAAATTTGTCCGCTGCTTTAAGAGATGCTGCAATCCAGAACTCTATTCCGAAGGAACAAGCAAGACAGATGGATACAATTTTGCAGAGGATAGAAGCAATGGCTACAGGGCAGGAAAGAAGCACAGAGCCTGCGACCGTGCTTCAGGAACTGGATGGATTGGAGCAATTTCTGCGGGAAGCCGGGGAACGGGCCGAAGCTTTGACAGGAGTACAGACTACGGACTTTGAACGGATAACTCGGTATATTCCGGACTATTTGCGGGAAGCCGGAGAAGAGTTCATCCAGACCAAAAAGGAGATTATGAGCAACGTTCAGCGCATGAGCCAGTTTCTACAGCAGAATATTCCACAGGCGGCTTCATATGTACAGCGTATTATTGAGCCGACGATTGAATTGGTCAATCGCTTGGTGACAAAAGGAGAATTTGCCCTGTTTGCTGATATGGAATTCGAGCACAGCATTTTGAAGATAAGCGGTGAACTGCAACAGGTAAAAGGCTTGCTTGATAAAGGGAAACAGGACGAAGCCCTGCAAATCTTCCAGCGGGTGCGCGGAGAGCTGGAAAAATTGCACTGGCAGCCTTCTTATACGAAAGTAGAGCGGTTCTTCTCCAAAATGACCGGCGAAGGAGAAATGCGAAATCCGTTGCAGATGTATGGACAGCAATGGCGCGAAGATTCTCTTACAGGTCGGGGTGTGCAGGAAGCGATGAGAGGGATGGGCCTGAATTATGAGCGGGAAGCGGCAGAATGGCTTGTGCGTCGTGAGGCACATCCACATACACCAGGAACTGCCTTTGGACAGACAGGGCATCATGGTCAGGGAAGGCAAGATGCTCCTCCCCATACGTTAAAGTCGTTGATGATGGAGGGCATGAATGATCCGCAGCTCACAGTCCGTGCGAAAGAAGTAATGGATCAGGCGCTCTCTCATGTTACAGGACAGCAATTGTTGTCACGACAGGATGGGCAAACGCCGTTTCAGTCACTTCATGTTCAGCTACCGATTCCGTGGGAGGAAGGAACACAATCCGTAGAGCTGCAAGTACAATCCCGCACGAATGGAGAACAGATGGACTGGGAGAATTGCAGTCTGTTCTTCTTCCTTGATACGCCGAAATTTGGTGAGACAGGTATCTCTGTATTAGTAGCGGAACGAGAGATGACATTGCGTATACAAAATGATCATCCGAATGTAGAAGCAGCCTTTTCCCCGTATATTCCAAAGCTTACGGACGAACTACAGAAGATGGGATACCGAATTCATGGTGTAACTTTTACACCGATCGGTCAGGCTGTTGCTGGTGAAGAGAAGCAACAGCCTGTCCTGCCTCATGTGGATGCGGCAAAGGCACGTGCCGAGGCGCTTGCGACTGCTACAAAGGAAGGTGTGGACTTCTCCATATGATGTATAGACAGATTGCAAACATGCCAAAGAAAAAAGGCTCACCGACACGTGCAGCTGTTATTCGCTACGATAAAGAAAACGACAAGGCACCCATCGTTGTAGCGCAAGGTGAAGGAGAAATAGCCGATAAAATCATTGCCAAGGCGAAAGAGCACGATATTCCCCTACAGGAGGATTCGATGCTGCTGGAAAATCTGCTGGAGCTGGATTTAGGGAATAATGTCCCGCCCCAGCTTTATCAGGTCGTGGCGGAAGTGTTGCTGCTGGTAAGACGGGCTAATGTAGGTGAAATGGTACCTGCTATGCCCCGTACCGTGCAACAGACGCCGTATTGGGATGACATGGAAGATGAAGAGGATGTGAGTCTGGAGGATTTGCTACAGGCGATCGACTCCATCAAAGGATAATCATCAGCTATTCAAAATAGCAAAGACCCCGAATGTCCGTGTTTCGGACGGTCGGGGTCTTCTATTTGCGTTCCGGCGGCTTTAACAATTCCAACACCCACTCCGCCTGCTGTCTTGCCTGTACCATCATCGCTTGCGCCGCCTGAGCGAGAATACTATGCTTCGCATATGCCATCATCTCTTTAGCGATATCCGCATCTCGTATCCGCGACTCGGCTGCCGCTAGATTCTCCGCCGAGTTCATGAGGTTGTTGATGGTATGTTCCAGGCGGTTTTCATAAGCGCCTAGCTGGGAGCGCTGGGAAGAGACGCGTTTTATCGCTTCATCAAGCAGGCCTAACGCTTCGCTCGCCCCTTCTGGAGTTTTCAGCTTTTCATGTAGATTCTTGATGCCAAGTGCTCCAGTGTCGCTGGCGTCGATACTTATCCTGATGGACTGTCCTTGATTGGCGCCGATCTGAAATGATTTGTCAGTGAAGGAACCGTCCAGCAGATTTTGACTGTTGAATTGCGTATCTTTGCTGATACGGTTTATCTCGTCTTCCAGCTGCTTCATTTCCTCAATAATCGCCTGTCTATCGGAAGAAGAAAGGGTGCCATTTCCCGCCTGAACAGTTAGTTCGCGCATTCGCTGCAGAATATCGTGTGTTCCCTGTAGTGCCCCTTCGGCGGTCTGTACGAGAGAAATCGTGTCCTGCGCATTGCGTGCAGCCATATTCAAGCCGCGAATCTGTGCGCGCATTCGTTCTGATATCGCAAGTCCTGCCGGATCGTCTGCGGCCCGGTTAATACGCTGGCCCGTTGCGATTCGCTCCATATGCAATCCTTGCATTTTCAAATGATACTGGTAAGAACGGTACGCTATCATTCCACTATGAAGTGCCTGTAAGAAGATGTTCCTCTCCTTTCTATATGGAAATCACTTGATGTATTAATAAAAGTTCAGGTGGCTGGAAGGAGGAGATTCGGAAAAAAGAAGAGGTTGGATGCGCCCTGCGCTCCGGCAGAAGAAGGGCCAGCGTGTCTTTTTCCAACCACCGCCCTTCCTTCTTTTCTTCCCCTACCATAGAAGTCTATTGATTCATCGTCAGATATATATAACCAAATGCCCTATTGGTACAGAATATTTTTATAATATTTATTTTACCATATATTGAATATTAAGTCTTGTCTTTTCCCCTCTAGGAAATCAGCAGGTGGGGATTTACCATTGATTTTTCATAAAGCATACAGAGAAAACTTTATTATAAAAATGAAAGAATATGTATTTTTATTAAGGTAAAGTGTTAATGTATAAAATGAACCTGAAAAATTCTATGAATTCTAATATTTTTTAATTGTATTTAAATAGATACCTCCTTATAATTAAAGAAAACATGATTATCCACAAACAAACAGAATGAGGGGGAAACTAGACACGATGCCGAAGAAAAAAGGTATGAAAGCGCTTTTTTTGGCCTGTATTCTGATGCTGGTGGCTGTCATGGCAGCGGCATGCGGAGGCGGGGACAAAGGAAGCAGCCAGTCGACCAGCGGACAAGCCGAGGCGGGCAAGGAAGCGGCCGCTGGAGGCGAGAAGAAGGTGTTGAAGGTTGGAACTGATGCCGCGTACCCTCCGTTTGAGAAGTTAGGTCCGGACTCCAAGCCGGTAGGGTTTGACATGGACATCATCAAGGCGGTTGCAGAAGCGAACGGCTGGGAAGTCCAGATTGAGCATGCAGGATGGGACCCGTTGTTTGAGGACATCGAACAAGGCAAGCGTGACATTGCGATTTCGTGTATTACAATTAACGAAAAGCGCAAAAAGAAGTACGATTTTTCTGACCCTTATTTTGATGCATACCAATTAATCATGGTTCCGGAAAGTGCAAATGTAACGAAGGTTGAAGATATCAAGAATATGCGTGTAGGCGTGCAGAGCGGTACGACAGGAGCAGCATTGGCTGAAAAAATTCTCGGTAAAGGCAATACGAGGCTGAAGGGTCTTGATGATACGCCGTCCGCGGTGGAGGAGCTGTACGCGAAGCGTGTAGATGCGGTTGTAGGTGACAATGGGGTGCTTACGGATTTCCTTAAAAACTCCGGCAAGGCAGGCTATAAGGTAGTGAAAGATCCGAACGTTGTGCCAGAGCAATACGGCATCATGGTCAAGAAGGGCAACAAGGAGTTGCTTGATGGGATTAACAAGGGATTGAAGACGATTAAAGAGAACGGCAAATATGATGAAATCTTCAAGCAGTACTTTGGTGAAGAGAAAAAATAAGCGGATAGAATAAAAAAAATGTAGGCAATCGCATGTTTATCCGTTATAATGAATATGTTATGCATAAAGTAGAAATTCCATCAGTGGAGATTTTCTTTATCCCCACTGACGGTTAATTGTACGTATCGGAGTCTTAGGGGCAGTTATCCCCCATGTAACGCACTTGAAGTAGGGGTGTCTGATTGCCCGTTGGACCGGGATAAGGGGAGTGCGCGTGGACAAGGTTCCCGCGCACTCTTCGCCTGTTTGGTGAGAAAGCTATTAGGAAAGGCTGTGAACGCATTGGATTGGGGCGTCATTTACGAATACCGTGAGATGTTTATCCGTGGTGTGGGATATACAATTCTTTTTACTTCTGTTGGCGTATTTATGGGGACGATTCTTGGATTGATTTTCGGTTTGGGACGATTGTCGAAGAATCCGTTGGTGCGCTGGCCATCTGTTGCTTACATAACTGTTTTTCGTGGTACACCGCTGTTTGTGCAGATTCTTCTAATTCACTCTGCGGCCATCCCGGAAATATGGGGACTTTTCTCACAAAGTGAGCCGCCTTCCGCTGTATTTTCCGGGTTTGTAGCACTTTCCCTGAATGCTGGAGCTTACATAGCTGAGATTTTCCGGGCGGGAATTCAGTCGATCGATCGCGGTCAATTGGAAGCGGCCCGTTCACTCGGGATGGATAAGAGACAGGCTATGCGGTTTGTTATTTTGCCACAGGCGTTCAAACGGATGATTCCACCGCTTGGCAATGAGTTTATTGCCCTGCTGAAGGATTCGTCGCTGCTTGCGGTTATTGCAGCACCAGAGCTTGCGTATGCGGGATATGCGACAGCGAAATCGACATTTGCCCGCTGGGAGTCCTATTTGACGATGGCAATCGTCTATCTTATGCTTACACTTATCATTTCCCGCTTCGTTGCATACCTTGAAAAACGCTTTGCGACGGAGTAAAAAGTCATTTTCTAAATTGTCGAATAAATGCCTTTTTCGTCGATTGATTTAATTTGACTTGTGCCTATTCAGGGTGGTATAGTCAAGATGTGGGAAGAATGACAACGTGTTCCCATATTTTATTGACGGAAAGGGATGTATTTGATGCAAGGTAAAGTAAAATGGTTTAACGCTGAAAAAGGTTATGGTTTCATCGAACGCGAAGACGGAGACGACGTATTCGTACACTTCTCTGCTATCCAATCAGAAGGCTTCAAATCTTTGGAAGAAGGCCAAAGCGTTGAATTCGAAATCGTTGAAGGCGCTCGCGGACCTCAAGCAGCTAACGTTGTTAAGTTGTAATATGCATCACCTTTCCTTGTGATGGAAATAAGGTAGATTCAAATACAACGAACGATAACTATGCCCTCGGATGATTCCGGGGGCTTTCGGTTACTTCCTATATAATGAAGTGAAACTTCACGCAGTAGGGATATTACTGCCCGTTAAGACGGGATTATACAAAAAGGAACAGGCAGCACAATCGTGCCCTGTTCCTTTTTGTATTTTTAGGCTATTGTTCTTGTCATGGTGCCAATAATTAAATCATTAGCAATTCGCGGATGTCATTCTCTGTCAAAGTAAACAAAGCCCCTTCGCCTGGCTGGATCACTTCGTCAATCAGGTTTTTTTTCTGTTGCTGTAGTTCATACATCTTCTCTTCAATCGTGCCTTGTGTGATAAGCCGGATGACTTGCACGATGTTCTTCTGTCCCATACGATGCGCCCGATCGGCTGCTTGCTGCTCTACCGCCGGATTCCACCATAAATCATAGAGGATGACGGTGTCTGCTCCCGTCAAATTTAATCCGGTTCCGCCTGCCTTTAAGGAAATCAGAAAAATGTCCTGTTCCCCTTCATTAAAACGGCGACACAGCTCCACCCGTTCATTTGCGGGTGTTTTGCCGTCCAAGTAAAAATAAGATAAATCGTAATGTGCCAGTTCCTGTCGAATGATGTTCAGCATCTCCGTAAACTGGGAAAAGATAAGGATTCGTTTACCGGCGCTGTGATAGTCCTCAACGATTTCAAGGAGCTGATCCAGCTTCCCTGAATCGCCTGTATAATTCTCGATGAACAAGGAAGGGTGACAGCATAATTGCCGCAGGCGAGTTAGACCTGCTAAAATCTTCATTCGATTCTTTTGGAAGCTTTCCGTTTGAAGCTGCTGAATGGTTTCTTGCTGTAGCTTCATTAAATAAGCCATGTACAGTTTTTTCTGCTCCGGCGATAAATCGGAGGTTTGAAGTGTTTCTATTTTCTCAGGCAGCTCCTTCAGTACATCGGATTTCATCCGGCGTAAAATAAAGGGGCGTGCTCTTCTTGCCACGGCTTCACGAGAAAGCTCAGCAAATGCCTTTTTACTGAAGAAAAGCTCAGGAAATACCGCATCAAATATGGACCACAGATCTTCAAGTGAATTTTCTATTGGAGTTCCGGTTAAGGCAAAACGATGCTGAGCGTGAATTTCCCTGACGGCTTGTGCAGTCTTCGTAGCATAATTTTTCACTGCCTGAGCTTCATCCAGGATAAGGGTATGGAAGCGATGGTCTGCATATAATTCCATGTCCCTTCGCAGAAGCGGATAAGACGTAATCAATACATCTATATTTGATAATTCATCTAGAATCTTCCTTCGTTCCTGTTTATCGCCTGTAGCGATTATTGCCGTTAGCTCAGGTGCGAATTTTTTTAATTCGTTTTTCCAGTTGTACAGTAATGAAGCTGGAGAAATGATGAGTACGGGAAGTCCGGTCGTTGTGCTTTTCTGTTGTTCCGAAAGGATAAACGCAATACACTGTAGTGTTTTACCAAGCCCCATATCATCTGCCAAAATGCCGCCAAAGCGGTAATGAGCAAGTGTCTTTAACCATTGAAAACCGTATTTCTGGTAGTCCCGCAGTACAGGGGACAGCGTCTTCGGAATCTCAAAATTAAGCCTATCCGGGCTTCGCATGTTTTCGAATAGCTGGCGAAGTGATTTCTCGATTCGAATGGCAGGTGTTCTTTCATCTGAATCTAGTAGATGAAATCCGCGAACAACGGATAATTTGATGCGGTTCCCTTTCATTTCCGATTGGCGGATATTCATTTCCTTCATAAAGTGACCGATATCTAGAAACGCATCTTCCTCTAATGACAGAAATGATCCGTCCTGTAAACGGTAGTATTTCTTTTTCTCCACAACGCTTTGAAGGATATGATGAATTTCCTGTTCGTCGATCCCTTCCATCCCAAAACTGATATCCAGCCACTGTGTTTTCGAGTCGACATCTACCGTCACTTTAGGTGAATAAAGGCTGTGGTGCATCAATGATTTTAAGGAGGACGTCATATAAATCTCGGCTGTTTGCTCCAGTTGGGGAAGAAGGTGATATAGAAAGTGATATATTCCCTCCTCATCATCCATATAAAGCTCGTTGCCATTGTACTTGAATGAGGATTGTTCAAGCAGATTCATAATCCGACTCTCCTGTTCAGTGTCACGCAAGAGAATACGGCCTGAATGATCCTGATGGTCAATATTCGAATGAAAGGGTGCAATTACGATATCATCATATTTATATTCAAGTCGGGCCAACAGTCGCTCCGCATCCCGATCAAGATGAAGCCTGGCATGCAGCGGCGGGCTTATAATCCGATTGGAAATTTGCTGTTCGATGACAACGGTGCTCATTTTTTTCAGTTCAGGAATGACGCGCTCCACAAAGGATTCAATTTGGGAAGGGGGAATCAGTACCTGCTGGCTGGGCCTGTATTGGAACATTTCTTTCATTTTGGCGATTCGATGCAGTTGTGTTGCAGGCATGTTGTACAGCGTTCCTGCCGCAAGCACACAACCGTAGTCCTCCATTACCATAACTTGATCCAGCCCCTGAATGTCCAGTTGATAGCCTTCAGCTTGGGCCTTGTGTAATTGAAAGTTAAGAGGAGCGTTTCCGTCCCTTGTCTCGATACGCTCGTATGTATGTGCTTCGTGCTCGAACATCACAGCTGCCTCCTTCAATTTTGGCAGCAGCTTCTGCCAGGCCGGAGGAGGAATGAACAACAAGCGACCGGTGTTGAACATATAACGGTTAGCCTGGCCGCTTAAGGCTTCGCGATAGGCTGCTTCATTGTGGTATACCTCAATCAGCTGTTGAATGATTGCCCAATCCGCTTCTTTAAACGTGTGTATGGAAGGATCGAATGTGAAGCGTTTGGAGAACGAATGAGTAGCCTGTTGTTCTATTTTTGAAAGAAAGTCTTGAATTTTATGGACGATATACAATTGTCCGCTGCTCCCTACCTTCATTTCAATTCCAAACAGGTTCTTTTGAGCAGGATAGGTGATAGTTGCCGCTTTGCATGTGAATTCTACTTCAAGCACTTGATTATATTTTTGAGGAACGTTATCTATACTTTGTGCCACAACAGAAGTATCCTCAAAAAGTGAAATAATATTTTCTGTTAACTGCATATCCCTTCTTGATAGACGGGTTTTTGCCGGATTCTGGTCTTTTGATGCATGCTCAGAGTGATGGGAGATATTTTTCACGTTGTGATTGAAAGCATGAATGTGAAATAAGACTGCGGCGATGTGTTTGCAGTAATTATAATATGAGTGAAAGGCCGGACACTCACATTCAGCCTCTATATGATTAGAATCTTCAAGTGTGATATCGACATTATACGGTTTGCTCCCTGAGACAACAGCGTGATAATGCAGCTTATTCGGGTCGTAATGCAGCTCAAGCACCCGGCGTGATTTGTAATAAGCTTCACCACGCTGATAGGAAGCTGTGCCACACAATGACTTAATGTCTTTTAGGGATAGTGAATGACTCATTTTTGTTTCCTTCCTATTCATCCGGTGTTTGTTCTGCGGATTGCCAATCTATTCCTTACTATTAATATGGACTATATACATCTGATTTAATAAATCGACACATTTTTGTGGTG
>NZ_KE952728.1:0-45853 GCF_000466385.1 Aneurinibacillus aneurinilyticus ATCC 12856 | reverse complement strand
ATCGACACATTTTTGTGGTGGGAGGTAAGAAAAGAAGGAAGGACGGGAGCTGTTGGAAAAAGACACGCTGGCCTTTCTTCTGCTGAAGCGCAGAGCGCATCTAACCTTTTCTCTTTTCCGAATCTTCTCCTTCCAACCACGTTACCCTGTTAAAATATCAAGTGTAATTTATATACATACTTGTAGATTACTTTTGTCGATATTTTATTGATTATATCATAGTCAGTGGAGACCGATCATTCGCAGAGGGAAGGTAGAGAATAGGAAGGGGCAGTTGCGGGCATAGCATCTGTGCCGCCAGTATGAGGAAGTCTGGCGGCACTCGTATAGGTTGTCTTATATCATAATACTTCCACAATCTGTACGTCCCGCTCTACATCTAGCTTCGTAAATGATCCTTTGTCTGTTTGAATGAGAGGGCGGAGTGGTTCCTGATGGTTGTACCGTACAATTACGCCTTCCTGACCGTTCGACAGCCGTACCTTTGAACCAATATATGATTCGATCATATACGTGACGAATGGTGTCACCACAGCTGGATTCATAAGTCCGGTGAACTGGGCATTCCAGAGCACGGCAGCCGCATCGAATGGAGATACCTTCTCCCGGTATACCCGATCGGATACGAGGGCATCGAATTTATCCGCTACGGACACAATTTGCACGGATAAAGGAATGTTTTCATGCCGTAGACCGAATGGATAGCCTGTTCCGTTTAGACGTTCATGATGCAATAGCGCCACATCAGCGAGTGACTTGGGGAGATTAGGGAATTTACGCAGCAATGCATATCCATACTGCGTATGCTTACGCATCATTTCCCGTTCTTCATTATTAAGCGTGGCCGGTTTATTCAGAATTTCATCGGGAATCTCCAGCTTGCCGATATCATGAAAGAGTCCGGCTTCGCCTACTTCTATGCACACTTCGTCAGGAAGCCCGAGCAGACGTGCAATGAGTGCTGATAGGAGACCAACGTTGATGCTGTGGCGGTATGTGTATTCGTCTTTTCCCTTAAGTGTATGGAGCGGATGGAAAACGTGGCGATGTTCTAAAGCATGCTTGATGAGAGGAAAGAATCGGGTGAGTATCTCCTGAATGTTCGCCTGTTCACCTTCTTGGATCTTACCTAATAAGTCTTTGATACCGGAGAGTGTTTCCTTATAGATAACGGCCATTTCTAGATCATAGTTCCATGCTTCGTCGATTTGATGCAGCAGCTCTGGTGCGATGTTGTCGATGGGCTTCATTTCATATGCGGTGCCTTTGACCGCAATTTCAAAAATCCGGTTGGTGAGCAGCGAATCGATGTCTTTGGCGGTCAGCATTTTCCCTGCGCCGAGCAGGAGCGTCCCTCGTTCATTGTATATGTCTGTGTATAGGATGCGCCCGATGAGTTCGTATGATGTGGATACCAGCCCCATGCGTTACCCTCCTTTTTTCAGAAAAAATATTCTTATTCCATTTATACCATATCCTGCCGTGTGATTTCGCCCTGAATTTCATCCTGTTTTTACCTTTAAAGCAAGCGGAGGCAGTGTTTTTGGAAACGAAGGAAATGTCACAAAAAGTTCGCAAAAGATGGTAAAAAAATGTTGGGCAAAGAAGGATTTTCAGCCGTGGAAGGGGAATATATAGATATAGATGAAAGGAGGAGTATTTATATGCAATACAACACCCGTGGTGAAAATATCGAAGTAACTCCTGCACTCCGAGACTATGTAGAGAAAAAAATCGGTCGCCTTGAGCGCTACTTTGAGAATACTTCCTCATTTTCCTGCAACGTTACGCTTCGCGTACTGCGAGGTGAACATACAGTGGAAGTGACTATTCCAATGCCGGGAGTTATCCTCCGAGCTGAAGATACGAACAGCGATATGTATGCGGCGATTGATCTGGTCGTTGAGAAATTAGAACGGCAAATCCGCAAGCATAAAACAAAAGTGAACCGCAAATACCGCCAGCAAGGCGCAGTGTTCGTGGAAGCCGATCCGTTAGCCGCCGACCACGAAGCGCAGGTGGAGGACGAAAGCGACCAGCTGGAAATTGTGAAGACAAAGCGCTTTAACCTGAAGCCGATGGATGCTGAAGAAGCCGTGCTGCAAATGGATATGCTGGGGCATAATTTCTTCGTATTCAGCAATGCGGAGACGGAAGAAGTGAACGTTGTGTACCGTCGCAAGGATGGCCGCTATGGACTGATTGAGCCGGAAAACGTGTAATCAAAATATATAAAACCGGAGAAGGCGCTCTTGAGCGCCTTTTTTGTATTGCGGTAGAAAAGGTTGCCATCTTATAGTATTTCCTATATTTCTTGTCAACCCCCTATGATACTGTTAAAATTAAAATTTAGAGCAGTCCTATTGCTCCACTAGCAAGAAGAGTGAAGATTGGAAGGGGATTGGATACCCGATGCTAGGAATAATCAAAAAAATTATAGGCGATTCCAATGAGCGTGACGTAAAAAAGCTGAATAAGCGCGTCGAAAAAATTAATGCTCTGGAACCGCAAATGCAGGCTTTAACAGACGAACAACTGCGAAATAAAACCGATGAATTCAAAGAACGGCTTGCCAAAGGCGAGACGCTGGATGATATCTTATATGAGGCGTTTGCGGTATGTCGCGAAGCCAGTCGCCGTGTTCACGGGATGCGTCACTATGACGTCCAGTTAATCGGTGGTATGGCGCTGCACGAAGGTAAAATCGCCGAGATGAGAACCGGTGAAGGGAAGACGCTCGTAGCAACGTTGCCATCGTATCTGAATGCACTCGCTGGCAAAGGCGTGCATGTTATCACGGTTAACGAATACTTAGCAGCACGCGATGCCGAAGAAATGGGACAGATCTACAATTTCCTCGGTTTGACCTGGGCGGTGAATTTGAACGGTATGTCGCCGGATGCCAAGCGTGAAGCATACGCGGCCGACATTACGTACGGAACGAACAATGAATTTGGCTTCGATTATTTGCGCGATAATATGGTGCTATATAAAGAGCAAATGGTACAGCGTCCGCTTAGCTATTGCATCGTCGATGAGGTGGACAGTATCCTGATTGATGAAGCGCGGACACCGTTGATTATCTCAGGTGAGGCAGAGAAATCGACCGAGCTTTATCATGTAGCAGCCCGTTTTGCTGTACGCTTGAAGGAAGAGGAACATTATACGATCGACATTAAGGCGAATTCCGTATCCTTGACAGAGAAAGGGGTCGCGGAAGTTGAACGTGCGTTCAATATCGAAAATTTGTATGACAATGATCATATTCTGTTGAATCACCATGTTAACATTGCGCTGAAAGCCCGTGCGCTGATGAAGCGAGATATCGATTATGTGGTGGACAACGGAGAAGTTGTCATCGTTGATGAATTTACCGGACGTCTTATGCAGGGACGCAGGTACAGCGACGGTTTGCATCAGGCGATTGAAGCGAAGGAAGGTCTGCAAGTACAGAACGAGAGCATGACGCTTGCGACGATCACTTTGCAGAATTATTTCCGCATGTATGAAAAGCTGGGCGGCATGACCGGTACAGCGAAGACAGAGGAAGAGGAGTTCCAGAAAATCTATGGCCTTCATGTGGTAGTTATCCCGACGAATAAGCCAGTTATTCGTGAGGATAAGCCAGATGCGATTTATAAAACAGAACGAGGCAAGTATCGTGCTGTAGTAGACGATGTGGAGATACATCATAAGGAAGGCCGTCCGGTGCTCGTAGGTACAACATCAATTGAGAAGTCGGAGCTTATCTCTGGCTTGTTGCGCAAAAAAGGCATCCGTCATGAAGTGCTGAACGCGAAGCAGCATGAACGTGAGGCGGAAATCGTTTCTTTGGCAGGGCAGCGTGGTGCGGTAACAATCGCAACCAACATGGCGGGCCGGGGTACGGACATTAAGCTGGGAGAAGGGGTAGCTGAAATCGGCGGCCTTCATATTATCGGTACGGAGCGTCATGAGAGCCGCCGGATCGATAACCAGTTGCGTGGACGTGCCGGCCGTCAAGGGGACCCGGGTTCCTCTCAATTTTTCATCTCATTGGAAGACGAGCTGATGCGCAAGTTCGGTTCCGAAAACATTATGGGTATGATGGATCGTCTAGGCATGGAAGAAGATATGCCGATCGAGAGCAAAATGGTGTCCCGGGCCATTGAATCGTCACAGAAGCGTGTGGAAGGTGCAAACTTCGACATGCGTCGTGTTGTTTTGCAATATGACGATGTGATGAATCAACAGCGTACGGTTATTTACAAACAACGTCGTGAAGTGCTTGAGTCTGAATCGCTGCGCGATGTGGTTATTGGTATGATTATGTCCCATGTTGAGCGCCTTATCGATGTTCATTGCCCTGATGAGGTTGTAGAGGAAGAGTGGGATCTTGAGGCGCTTATAAGTCATTGCAACGGTACATTCCTGCATGAAGGACAATTAGAAGCAAAAGATATTTGGGGCAAGGATCGCGAAGAAATCGTGGAAGTGTTCCGCGAGCTGGTTGAGCGTCTGTATGCCGAGCGTGAGCAATTAATGGATGAAGCGGAATTCCGTGAATTCGAGAAAGTTGTCGTATTGCGTGCGGTAGACAGCAAATGGATGGACCATATTGATGCGATGGATCAATTCCGTCAAGGTATCCATCTGCGGGCGTACGGTCAGACTGATCCGTTGCGTGAGTACCAGATGGAAGGCTATGAGATGTTCAATCAGATGATTGCAAGCATCGAGGAAGAGGTTGCGACATATATTATGAAAGCCAATATCGGCAACAATCTGCAGCGTCAAGAAGTAGCCAAGGGACAGGCAATTGCGCCGTCTGACTCCGGCGAACCAGCTCCGAAGAAGCCGGTCCGTCGCCAGGAACCGAAAATTGGGCGCAATGATCCGTGCTATTGCGGAAGCGGAAAAAAATATAAGAACTGCTGCGGTCAGGAGGAATAGAGCATGCCACTGACAGAAGCGAAACAGCATATGACAGCCATCGGCAAGCGATTGGCTGAAATTAGGGGGTCTCTTTGACCTCCCTGGCAAACAAAAACAAATTGCTGCGTTAGAAGAAAAGATGGCGATGCCGAATTTTTGGGACGATAACGAAGCCGCCCAGGCTGTTATCGGCGAGGTCAATGTGTTGAAAGATGCGGTTACTGCCATCCAGCAGATGGAGACGGCGTATGAGGATATCGAAGTAATGATGGACTTGTACGCCGAAGAGGAAGATGAATCACTCATCCCTGACATTGTGAAGGAGACAGAGGCATTGCAGGAGCGGTTGAACGAGTATGAGTTGCAGCTGCTGCTTAGCCAGCCGTACGACAGGAAGAATGCGATGCTTGAACTGCACCCTGGCGCAGGTGGTACAGAATCACAGGACTGGGCTGATATGCTGCTGCGCATGTATACTCGATGGGCTGAGAAGCAAGGCTTTAAGGTGGAAACGCTCGATTACTTGCCGGGTGAGGAAGCCGGGGTGAAAAGCGTCACCCTGTTAATCAAAGGACATAACGCTTATGGGTATTTAAAGGCGGAAAAAGGCGTTCACCGATTGGTGCGCATCTCTCCGTTTGACTCATCCGGACGTCGTCACACTTCGTTCGTATCGTGTGACGTCATGCCGGAGATTGACGACGATATCGAAATTGACATTAAGCCGGATGAATTGAAAATCGACACATACCGTTCCAGCGGTGCGGGCGGCCAGCACGTGAATACAACCGACTCCGCGGTACGGATTACGCATGTGCCGACAGGGGTTGTGGTGACTTGCCAAACGGAGCGCTCACAGATTAAGAACCGCGAGAGAGCGATGAAGATGCTTCGTTCCAAGCTGTATGAACGCAAAATTCAGGAGCAGGAGGAAGAGGCGGCTAAGCTGCGCGGCGAACAAAAAGAGATCGGCTGGGGCAGCCAGATTCGCTCCTACGTGTTCCATCCATACAGCATGGTGAAAGATCATCGCACAAACCACGAGACGGGAAATGTGCAGGCGGTAATGGATGGAGAGCTGACTCCGTTCATTGATGCCTATCTTCGTCAGCAGCTGGGACACACTGCACAATCATGATGGTGCGTAAGAAAAACTTGCGGGCATGTCGCCCATTGTGCGAAGCTTTCGCGCAGGCAACCGCCTTAGTTGCACTTATGCAGCTTTGTTTAGAAAAGCAACATTTGGCACATGCTTCGCAAGTTTTTTAAATAATATTCTCGGAAGAATAGATAAAAATGAATGGGTGAGTATGCGCTATTTAGACGGATAATAACGGTATACGAAACATTCGTGTTACCGTTATTTGTGCTGCTGATAGAAGGTTGGCAGACGAATGGCTCCGGCGCGGCTGGCGTATTCAATTTTACATATATCGTAAAACTTATGTTGTGGAGGAGAGGGAATGAGTACAGTTACAGAGGGAACACTCACAGAGCTTAAGCAGCACGCAAACAATATCCGTCAGGAAATCGTTAAGATGGTAGCAGCGGCCAATTCCGGACATCCTGGCGGTTCGCTGTCTGCGGCAGATATTCTGTCGGTTTTGTATTTCCATGAGATGAATGTGGGCCCGGATAAAGTCACTGATCCGGATCGTGATCGATTTGTGTTGAGTAAAGGACATGCGAGTCCGGTATTATATGCTTCACTGGCAGAGAAGGGCTACCTGCCCAAAGAGGAGCTGGCTACTTTCCGCAAAATCAATTCTCGTCTGCAAGGACACCCGAGCAAAAAGATGCTGCCAGGCGTGGAGCAGAGTACAGGTTCGCTCGGCCAGGGCCTATCGGCGGCGAACGGCATGGCATTAGCCGCACGTCTTGATAAGCGCGATTATCGTGTATATGCCCTGCTTGGTGATGGAGAAATTCAGGAAGGCATGGTGTGGGAAGCTGCTATGGCAGCCGGCCATTACAAGCTGGACAACCTGGTGGCGATTCTCGATTATAATCATCTGCAAATCGACGGTAATGTAGAAGACATCATGAATGTTGGGCCGGTTGCGGATAAATTCCGTGCGTTTAACTGGCATGTTATCGAAATCGACGGCCACAACCTGGAAGAGATTATTGCTGCTTTAGATGAAGCGAAATCAGTAAAAGGCATGCCGACATTCATCGTTGCCCATACGGTAAAAGGAAAAGGCGTATCATACATGGAGAATGCATGCGGATGGCACGGTACGGCACCGAATGCGGAGCAATTGGCACAGGCGCTTGAGGAACTGTGCGGGCAGGGGGGAGAGCAATAATGGAGAAAACAACGGTAAAAAAAATTGCGACACGTGATGCCTATGGCCAAGCTCTGGTAGAACTGGGACGTGAAAACCAGAATATCGTAGTATTGGATGCCGATTTGGCAAAATCGACGAAAACAGCGGATTTCGCTAAGGAATTTCCGGAGCGTTTTTTTGATGTGGGGATCGCCGAGGCGAATATGATTGGCATGGCGGCTGGTCTGGCAACCTGCGGCAAAATTCCATTCGCCAGCACGTTTGCTTTATTCGGTTCCTTGCGTGTAGCCGATATGATTCGCAACTCTGTATGCTATCCGAACCTGAACGTAAAAATTGCGGTCACGCATCAGGGATTGACGCTGGGCGAAGACGGCGCATCCCATCAAGCAGTAGAAGATATCGCGTTAATGCGTGCCATCCCGAATATGACGGTTATCGTTCCGGCAGATGCGACCGAAACGAAAAAGGCGATTCATGCAGCAGCGAACACATACGGTCCAATGTACATTCGGATGGGACGTCCGAGCGTACCGGTATTGTTCAGGGAGGATTATGAATTCGAGATCGGCAAAGGTGTACAAATCCGTGAAGGAAATGATGTGGCGATTATTGCGACCGGTGTTATGGTGCATATTGCTGTAGAAGCTGCTGAATTGCTGGCGCAAGAAGGTATTCAGGCACGTGTCATTAACATGGCCACCATTAAGCCAATCGATGAGGATATTATTGTAAAAGCTGCGCAGGAAACGAAAGGTATTGTGACGGCAGAAGAATGCAATATTTATGGTGGTCTTGGTGCTGCTGTGGCGGAAGTATTATGTGAGAAGCATCCGGCTAAGCTGCGCCGTGTCGGTGTAGAAGATACGTTCGGTGAGTCAGGTACGCCGGATGAGCTGCTGGAAAAATATGGTCTAACTGCCGAAAACATTGCCGCTAAAGCAAAAGAATTATTGTAATGCATAGGAAGCAGCTCCGTTGGTTTTGGCTTATGCAAGCTGATTAAAAATTGCCTCCCTTGATCATACTAAGCGTGTGACATGATTAAGGGAGGTTTTTCTTATGAAAAAATGGATGATGATAGTAAGCAGTATTCTGCTTGTGCTTGTACTGGCCGTAGGATGTGGCACAGCGAAGAAAGGAGAGGGCGGTGCAGCAGAAAAACCGGCACCGGCACAAAAGGGCGGGCAGGCTGGAGGTACGGCAGGCGGTGGAGGACAAGAAGCTCAAAAGGTCTTTCAGGCGAACTGCACTTCCTGTCATGGTCAAAATATGGAGGGCGGCGTTGGTCCAAATCTAACGAAAGTTGGTAGTAAATATAAGAGCGCTGATGAAATCAAAACGATTATCCTGAAGGGCCGGAACGGCATGCCGGGTGGGCTGGTTAGTGAAACAGACGCGAAAGCGTTAGCTGACTGGTTGATTACAAAAAAATAAGGAAAATTCACAGGCGCCTTCGCTTGTTTTTTCCACGAAAAAAGGACGTTTCTCTTGATGAAATAACAAGGGAGACGTCCTTTTATTGTTTTTTCTGGCGAAGTGCAAGAATTTAAATTCGTTCCTGAGCTTTACCGATGAGCAGTGTTTGTGCATCAAGACGCTCTTCTGACTGGATAAGCTCCTTTTTAGTAGCCATCGTATCTTTTATTTCTTTTACTTCACCATATACACTTTGTATATCACTAGACAATGCTTCGAGTCTTGCATCGGTTTCTTCCTGACAATCCAAGATAGCTTTCGTAATTTGTTGAAGCTCTTTTTGCCCGGATTCGAGTAGGTCTAGTCGCTGATTTATTTGTTTTTGTCCGGATTCGAGCGATTGCAGCTTATCTAGAATTAAATGAAGCGTTTTCTCCATCCCTTTTTTCTTCACCTTCTTTACTTGTATATATTCATTCTACCATGGCGTTTTTGACTTGTATATTCTGTTTGGGTGCAGGTTTCGAAAAATATCATTGAATTATTATTCCTTACATCGTATAATAATTCATAACTTAATTCAGACAGGAGCAAATGGAGGATTAAAACGTGAATATTTCCATTATTGGAGCAACAGGGTATAGCGGTGTGGAACTCGTTCGTCTGCTGTTAACCCACCCTGAAGCAAACATTGTAGCTGTATACTCTAATTCGCAAACCGGTAAAACGATGCAGGAAGTATATCCGCATCTCATGCATATTTTTACAGATGATCTGGCTGAAATTGATTGTGCACGTATCCGGGAAGAGGCGGACATCGTGTTCATCGCGACGCCGTCCGGTGTAAGCGGAAGGCTGGTACCGCAATTGCTCGATGGAAAGCTGAAGGTTATTGATGTATCCGGCGATTTTCGTCTTGCCACGCCAGATTTATATCAACAATGGTACGGAAAAGAGACGGCAGGGCAGGAATACATTGACAAGGCGGTTTACGGCCTTTCTGAATGGAATGCAGAAGCGATAAAAGAAACGAAGCTGCTTGCCAATCCGGGCTGTTATCCAACGGCGACGCTGTTAAGCCTGTTGCCGTTATTACAGGAAAATCTTATTGATGGCAAATCTATTATCGTAGACGCCAAATCGGGTGTCACTGGTGCGGGACGGGGCGCTTCTTTGGGCACGCATTTCTGTGAAGTGAACGAAAGCATCTCTGCCTATAAGGTTGGCAAACACCAGCATACACCGGAGATTGAACAGACGCTAACACAATTGACCGGACAGGATGTGCTACTCTCGTTTACTCCCCATCTTGTGCCGATGAATCGCGGCATTCTCACCACTTCATACGCTTCACTGAAAGACGGTGTAACCGTGGAAAAAATCGCTGGCGCTTATGCAAAGGCATATGAAGGCAAGCCGTTCGTACGGCTTCGTCCAGGAGAGTATCCAAAGACAAAAGAAGTGTATGGTTCTAATTATTGCGACATTGCCTGGCATGTTGATGAACGCACTGGTCGGGTTATCATACTTGCGGTTATCGACAATGTAGTGAAGGGAGCAGCCGGGCAGGCGGTACAAAATATGAACCTGATGTTTGGTCTTCCGGAGACAACAGGCCTTGCGTTTACACCGGTGTATCCTTAGACGACAGCCCGATGAAAAGGGGGAGAGAGAATGGAAAACCAGGTAGTTATTAAATGTGGTGGCAGTACACTGGAGGGCCTGCCAGCCTCTTTTTATACAGATATCAAGGAACTGCAAGATGAGGGAACAGCTGTTACGATTGTGCACGGCGGCGGTCCTGCTATCTCGGCGACACTGAAGCAAATGGGCATTGAGCCGCAATTTGTGGACGGATTGCGGGTGACGGATGCGGCGACATTGCAGGTGGCGCAAATGGTACTTATCGGCCAAACCAATAAGCAGATTGTCAGTCGTATTCAGGCAGCGGGGGGCCGGGCGGCTGGCATCAGTGGTATCGACGGGGCAACCATTCAGGTTGTACAGGGACCCGCACATCTTGGCTTCGTCGGAGATATTCATTGTGTGCATGGCGAGCTTATAGCAGCGCTTGGAGATGCCGGATTCATTCCTGTTATCGCCCCGCTTGGCATTGATGGTGACGGACAGATTTATAACATTAATGCAGATACAGCGGCAGGAGCAGTTGCAGGAGCAGCAGGTACAAAACGCCTGATTATGGTTACTGATGTACCTGGTGTTATGCAAGAGAAGGATGGCGTAAGGCAGGTACTGCCAGAACTTGATAAAGAAAAAATTGCGGAGCTAATTGCTGATGGAATCATTTACGGCGGTATGATTCCGAAAGTGAGGGCAGCGCTAGACGCGCTCGGTAATAACGTAGAGGAAGTATGGATTATTAACGGATATGAACCCGGCATTCTGAAAAAAGTAGCGGCCGGTGAAGCTGTAGGCACAAAAATTGTCAAGGAAGGCAAGGTGAATGCACAATGAGTCATCTGTTCCCCAATTACGGACGCTGGCCGATTCGCATCGTTAAGGGAAAGGGCAACTATTTGTGGGATGAAGCGGGCAATCGCTACCTCGATCTTGTTGCAGGCATCGCGGTTACCTCGCTTGGCAATGTGCCGTCCCAAGTAAAGGCGAAAGTACAGGAGCAGCTCGATACGCTATGGCATTGCTCGAACCTGTTTGAAATCCCGGTGCAAGAGCAAGCAGCGAAGAAGTTGACGTCATTGACATGCGGCAACCGGGCGTTTTTTTGCAACAGCGGTGCAGAGGCGAACGAAGCCGCAATTAAGCTGGCACGCAGATATATGCAGAAAATTAAACAGCAGCCCCGTTATGAAATCATTACGTTTGCGCAGTCGTTTCATGGGCGAACGTTAGCGACGCTGACCGCGACCGGTCAGGCGAAGGTAAAGGATGGATTCGATCCGCTGCCGGAAGGATTCATAACCGTACCATATAACGACAAGGAAGCACTGACGGCGGCTGTTACTGAGAAAACGTGCGCTATTATGCTGGAGCTCATACAGGGAGAAGGCGGTGTACATCCTGCATCAGTCGAGTTCGTTGACCATATTAAGGAAGCATGCGCAGAGCATGGCCTGCTGCTGATTGTCGACGAGGTGCAGACCGGTATAGGACGCACCGGCAAATGGTTCGCCTACCAGCATTATGATATTGAGCCGGATATTATTACGATGGCCAAGGGGCTTGGCAGCGGCTTTCCTATTGGCGCCATCGTCGGGAAAGAAGAGCTGGCCGAAGCGTTCGGTCCAGGCACGCATGGCACGACATTCGGCGGTAATCCGCTGGCGTGTGCGACAGCGCTGGCCACGCTGGAAACGATTGAAGATAATGACTATCTCGCCCGCGTAGAAGAGTTGGGTGCTTATTTCATAGAGAAATTGAACGGATTGGCGGAGCGCCGTGCAGACATTGTCAGCGTGCGCGGTAAAGGGCTAATGATAGGTGTAGAGCTTGTATCCGAAGCGGCACCTGTTGTTGAGAAAATGCGTGAGAGCCATATTCTACTGCTGCAGGCAGGGCCGAACGTATTGCGTCTGCTTCCGCCATTTACGATTGGGCAAGATGAGATAGACCATGCGATACAGACGCTTGAAGAAGCACTGGGTGCGGTAGCGCAGATGGTATAAGGACGGCATCCGACACAAAAGGAGTGGAAGCAATGAAAGGATATCTTGTGTTAAGTACGGGCGACGTATTTGAGGGAGAATGGTTTGGCAGCGTGCGGGACTGCACGGGAGAAGTCGTATTTAATACAGGAATGACAGGGTATCAGGAAGTTTTGTCCGACCCTTCGTATGCCGGCCAGATGATTACGTTTACGTATCCGCTTATCGGAAACTATGGAATAAATGAGCGCGATTTTGAAAGTATAAAGCCTGCATGCCGGGCATTATTAGTCGGCGATTTGTGCCAGAATCCGAGTCATTACGAATCAGATTATACTTTGTCAGAGGTTGCTGAAAGGTATGGCATCGGCGGCTTATCTGGTATTGATACGCGTGCGGTTACCCATATCGTACGTACCCATGGCGAAGTATACGGATTATTGACGACGGATCAGGAGAAGGTGGCATCATTCATCCCGCAACCGGTTCGGGATGTTGTACCAGGCGTTTCGGTAACAAGCGTTCAGGAATATGGACGAGAGGCGCAGGGGCCACATATCGTACTGATTGACTATGGCTATAAGAAATCGATATTACAAAGCCTGCTGGACGGTGGATGTCGCGTAACGGTGGTACCGTACAATGTCACACACAATCAGGTGCATGCCATCAGGCCAGACGGTGTGTTCCTGTCGAACGGTCCGGGAGATCCGAAAGAGATTACACCGTATTTAGGCGAGCTAAAAAAGATTGTAGAAAGCTATCCGACAATGGGGATCTGCCTCGGCCATCAGCTTATCTCGCTCATTTATGGCTGCGATACAGAGCGCTTGCCGTACGGTCACCGTGGCAGCAATCATCCGGTGAAAGACTTACGCACTGGGAAGGTATATATGACATCACAAAACCACGGATATGTAGTGAAAGAAGATTCCCTTTCCAAAACGCCACTTTTGCTTACGTTTAGTAACGTCAACGACAAATCTGTTGAAGGCGTGCGTCATAAGGAACTCCCTATCTGGTCCGTGCAATTCCATCCAGAAGCACATGCCGGCCCACAGGATACGGGACATTTGTTCACTGAGTTCATTCAACAATGCCAGGTTACAGGAGAGAAAAGCTATGCCTAAATTACCCGACATTACTAAAGTGCTTGTGCTCGGCTCCGGTCCGATTGTTATCGGGCAGGCGGCCGAATTCGATTACGCCGGTGCTCAGGCCTGCTTGGCCTTGCGCGAAGAGGGCGTAGAAGTTATTCTGGTCAACAATAATCCGGCTACCATCATGACGGATGATGAAGTGGCAGATCGCATATACATGGAGCCGCTGACAGTAGAGTCGGTGGAGAAAATCATTGCCAAGGAGCGTCCGGACGGTGTTCTGCCGACGCTTGGTGGTCAGACGGGGCTTAACCTGGCAGTTGAGCTATCTAAAGCAGGCGTGCTTGCGAAGTATAACGTGAAGCTGCTTGGCACACCGCTTGATACGATTATCCGGGGAGAGGACCGCGAAGAGTTCAAAAAGATGATGCAGGAAATCGGGGAGCCGATTCCAGAGAGTGAGACGGTGACGACTGTAGACGCCGCGGTCGCATTCGCAAATAAAATCGGCTATCCGGTTATCGTGCGTCCCGCCTATACGCTTGGCGGCGCTGGTGGGGGCTTCGCGAATAATGAAGAAGAACTGCGTATCGTAGCAAAGCGAGGTCTACACGCAAGCCCGATTAGCCAGGTATTAATTGAGAGAAGCATTAAAGGCTGGAAAGAGATTGAATATGAAGTTATGCGCGACGCGAATGATACGTGCATTATTGTATGCAATATGGAGAACTTCGATCCGGTTGGTGTGCATACAGGGGATTCTATCGTTGTAGCGCCTTCGCAGACATTGACGGATCGCCAGTATCAGATGCTGCGTTTTGTAGCCTGCAAGGTTATTCGTGCTCTTGGTGTCGTAGGCGGCTGTAATATTCAATATGCGCTTGACCCCTATAGCGACAAATACTACTTGATTGAAGTTAACCCGCGTGTAAGCCGTTCTTCGGCGCTTGCATCGAAAGCGACCGGTTATCCGATTGCACGTACGGCAGCCAAGCTGGCGCTCGGTTATCACCTTGATGAGGTAGTGAACCCGATTACCGGTTACACGTATGCCAGCTTTGAGCCGGCGATTGATTATGTCGTAGCCAAAATTCCACGCTGGCCGTTCGATAAATTCCCTCATGCAGACCGCAAGCTTGGTACGCAGATGAAAGCAACCGGTGAAGTGATGTCGATAGATCGTACGCTCGAAGGAGCGCTCTTGAAAGGCATTCGTTCCCTGGAAATCGGTGTGCAGCATCTGGAGCTGCCATATGTAAAAGATGCAAGTGAAGAAGAGATGGAAAACGAGCTTGTACAGGCGACCGATCAGCGTATTTTTTATATTGCCGAGGCGTTGCGTCGCGGCATGGGTGTAGAGGAGCTGCATAAGAAAACCGAAATCGACCGCTTCTTCCTCAATGCGCTGGCCCGGATTATCGAGCTTGAAAATATAATGAAGGAAGCGCGCTGGCGCAAGATGACGCCTGAATTATTAAAGGAAGCAAAGCTGCGCGGCTTCGCGGATAGTATGATTGCAAGCCTGTGTGGCGTAAGCTTCGAAGAAGTGCGTGCCCGTCTGAAGGAGTGGGGCATAAGCCCGGCTTATAAGCTAGTAGATACGTGTGCGGCCGAATTCGTCGCATCCACTCCTTATTATTATTCAACATGGCAGGGACGCGACGAGGTACCGGTTGCTATGGACGGCAAAAAAGTGCTTGTTCTTGGTTCCGGTCCGATCCGTATCGGTCAGGGAATCGAATTCGACTATTGTTCTGTTCACGCGGCAAAAGCGCTGCGCAAGCAGGGCATCTCTGCCGTTATCATTAACAACAATCCGGAGACAGTTTCTACGGACTACAATACGGCGGATCAACTGTACTTCGAGCCGCTGGCGTTAGAAGATGTATTAAATGTAATTGAAAAAGAGCAGGTAGATGGCGTTATGGTGCAGTTCGGCGGCCAGACTGCGATTAATCTGGCAGATAAGCTGAAGAAGGCCGGTGTGCATGTTTATGGTACATCGGTAGAGGCTATCGATATGGTAGAAGACCGCGAACTGTTCTATCAGATGCTGCGTAAGCTGAATATCCCGCACATTCCGGGAGAAGGGGTAAACAGTCAGCAAGGTACACACCTTGTCGCAGAAGAACTGGGCTATCCGGTGCTTATCCGTCCATCTTACGTTATTGGTGGACGTGGAATGGCAGTGATTCACAATCCGGAAGAGCTTGATCAGTATTTTGCGGACTGGAACCGATATACTTCATCAAGCGCGCTGTTTCCGTTATTAATTGACAAGTATGTATCCGGTATGGAAGTGGAAGTCGATGCGATTTGCGATGGTGAGGATATCCTCATACCGGGAATCTTCCAGCATATTGAGCGGGCTGGTGTGCATTCCGGTGATAGTATGGCGATTTTCCCATCGCCGCACCTGACCGATGCGCAGCGTGAGGAGATCGGGCATAGCGCCGCGTTGATTGCGAAAGAAATGAAGGCATGTGGGCTCATTAACATTCAGCTTGTTATTGATACGGAAGGCACCATTTATGTATTAGAGGTAAATCCGCGTGCGTCCCGTACGGTACCGATCGTTAGTAAAGTAACCGGAGTGCCGATGGTAGCACTGGCGACACGGGCACAAGTAGGTGAGAAGCTTAAGGATATGGGCTATGGTACCGGCATTTTGCCGCGTATTCCGTTCTATGCTGTAAAAGGTCCGGTATTCTCCACAATTAAGCTAAACGGTGTGGACCCTGCTCTTGGACCGGAGATGAAATCGACAGGCGAGGTCATCGGTTTGAGTTATTCGGTGGGAGAAGCGATTGCGAAGGCGATTGCCTGGAAGGAAGGTATATGCGATTGGCTAGAAGCGGGCGATACCATTCTGCTGTCGCTCTCTGAACAGGACAAGAAACAATTTATCCCGCATATTCAAGCGCTAAAAGAATTGGATATAAACATTATCGCTACACCGGGTACAGCAACGCTATTGCAAGAAAACGGAGTAAGTGTACAAGAGATTGTAGAAACGCAGGAGCGCGTAAAAGCGATCTGTGGGGAATGCGACGTAAAAGCGTTCGTGAATACGCCAACGCTTGGCAATAAGCGCGGAAGACTGGGCTTTGAACTCCGCCAACTGTCGCTATCGCTTAATATTCCATGTTTTACATTCCTGGATACCTTCGCTTCATACCTTGAGGTGCATGGCTATAAAGAAGGTGACGCGGTTGACCTGGGGGAATATCTGCTGGGGGCGAAACGAAAGGAGCTAGTTAAATAATGATAGCAGTAGATCAATTGAAGGGAAAAGATTTTCTTTGTCTCTCCGATTATTCAAAAGAAGAAATTCTGTATTTGCTCGATTTGGCTGCAAAGCTGAAAGAGGAGCAAAAACAGGGCATTCCACATCCGCACCTGCAAGGCAAAACCCTGGGAATGATTTTCGATAAAGCCTCGACCCGTACGCGTGTCTCCTTCGAAGTAGGAATGTACCAATTAGGTGGCATGGCAATGTTCATGAGTGGCCGTGACCTGCAAATTGGCCGTGGTGAACCGATTTCGGATACGGCGCAAGTACTGTCCCGCTATATTGACGGGATTATGATCCGTACGTTTTCGGATGCGATGGTGAAAGAACTGGCAGAATATGCATCGATTCCGATTATTAACGGATTGACCGACCTGCAACACCCATGTCAGGTTATGGCAGATTTCCAGACAATTATCGAACATAAGGGCAAACTGGAAGGGCTGAAGCTGGCATATGTAGGCGACGGCAACAACATGACGCATTCGCTTATGATCGGTGCCGCAAAAGTCGGTATGGAGGTAGCGGTAGCTTCACCGGAAGGCTATCAGCCGGACGCGGGTGTAACAGAGATGACGCGTGCATTTGCCGATGAGACCGGTGTGAATGTATTGGTGACGACCGACCCGGCGGAAGCGGTAGCGGAAGCCGACATTGTGTATACCGACGTATGGGCAAGCATGGGGCAGGAAGCAGAACAGCAGGAACGTTTGCAGAAGTTTGCCGGATTTGAAGTGAATGAGGCGCTAATGCGGAAGGCGAGACCAGATGCACTCTTTATGCACTGTCTTCCGGCGCATCGTGGAGAAGAAGTGTCTGCAGATGTTATTGATGGACCGCGTTCTGTTGTATTCGACCAATCGGAGAATCGCCTGCACGCGCAGAAAGCTATTCTGGTTGCGGTGATGAAATAATATAAAACATATAGAATCAGGGCACCCCCGTATTCGATAGAACAGGGGGTGCCCTGCTATTGTCCTGGCTTTTCGCTTTTGTAATGATGAACAGAATATTATTGAGGTGGACGAGGAACTTTTGTCGGTCTTTTAACGGCCTTCATTTCTTTTTTTACATTACTAAGCTCAATCTCAAAGTAATCAAGGCGATGATGCAGCGACTTCAACTCATCGAGCACTTCATGCAGCAGAGCGCGGTTTTCACGTTGATATTCCTCCTGAGGATCAAGGCGGGTCGGTACCCGTTCCATGCTATAACGTATGTGCGTTTTAACCTTTACTGCAAACGAAACGGCATACCTGTCCCCGGTTGTTTCCTCCATCGCGTCCTCGAGAACCTGCTTTAGGCGCGTTTCCAGCCATTGACGTGTAAATTCGTTTTCTGCATTAATCGTAATTGTTTTCTTTTTAGCATCGAACCGTTGAACGGTCAGGCCGTTAATCCATGTTTCAAAGCTGGAGCGGGACATCCTTTTTTGCAGCAGTTCCAGCGTATCCTTCCATATTTCTTCTATCGTTTTCATAAGCGTTTCGGCCTCGCTTCTGTTATTTTCTATACATATCGGTTGAAACCTCATTGTATTGAAAGAAAGTGAAGGAAAAGGTAGAAAAGTCGTGAGAAACAGAGTAAGACTTATCGATATTGTCCTATCCATATCTTTTATTGCGTCCATCCTTTTAGGTGCAGACAACTAATGGAAAGATTGTCTGGTCCTAGGCCTTTATATTTTTTTCTGGCCTTATATCTCTAGCATATGTCCGCCCATCAAATTCACATATGTTATAGAGGTTTTACATTTTTTTGGATATGATGAAATAAAGGTTGGATTATCATAAGACATACTTTGCCCATGCTGTAATAGAGTTGAAGAAAGGGATGAACAGCCATGTGGAAACCAATTCCAAACGAAGAACTTGAAAAGAGAAAAGTGCCGATAGCACAATTGCATGCCTCAACACCTCCTGAAGCCTTCCCGTGTGAAACGACGGAGCAGGTTGAACCACTGAAGGAAGGAATCATTGGACAAGACCGTGCTGTACATGCGATGGAATTTGGTCTGAAGATAAGAAAGGCAGGCTATAATTTGTATGTGGCAGGGCCTCCAGGTACCGGAAAGGCTACCTATACCCAGGCCAAAGCAAAGCAGGCGGCCAAGGGGAAACCGATGCCTGAGGACTGGTGCTATGTATATAATTTTTCGTATCCTGATCATCCGCTTGCGCTGTCATTTCCGGCAGGTGAGGGAAAAGAATTCAAGATGCGTATGGATACACTGTTGCAGGACATCGAACGGGAAATCAGGAAAACATTTGCTGGAGAAGAGTATCAGAAAAGCCGCCGCGAGCGGATGCAAGACTTTGAAAAGAAGGCCCAGGAACGGTGGAAGGAACTGGACGAGCTTGCACGTGAGCTGAATTTTTCGCTGGAGCGTACGGGCGAAGGCGGTATTGCGACGATTCCTCTGTTATTCGGTAAGCCAATTAGCAACGAAGAATTCAGTCGGTTGCCCGAGGTGTCGCGTCAGGAGATTAAAGAGAAGAGTAAACGTTTGGAACAACACGTTAGCGAATCTGTGAGACAGATTCAATTGTTGGAAAAAGAAGTTGAGCAGGAGATTACTCAGCTCGATAAGGAATCGGTCCGTCAGGCGCTGACCCCATTGTTTCAACCGATGATTGATGTCTATACAGATGAGAAGGTGCAAAAATATCTTCGAGAGTATGAAGAAGATGTGGCTCAGAATCATGGTTTTTTTAAAGAAGAAACTGGCGAAGTTAATCCAATGGCCCGTCTGCTGCAGCGTAATGAAGAGAATAATTTGTTGCGCTATAAAGTGAACCTGCTTGTAGATAATGATAAACTATCAGGAGCACCGGTTGTATTTGAGAGTAATCCTACGTATTACAATTTGTTCGGTCGAGTAGAATATCGCAGTACGTTTGGTACGATGACGACGGATTTCACGATGATTAAGCCGGGTGCGCTACACATGGCAAACGGTGGATACTTACTCGTACAGATTGCGGAGTTGTTGCGCAATCCCCTATCCTGGCATGTGCTGAAGCGGATGCTAAAAACCGGAAGCATACGTATTGAGAACGCATCGGAAGAGCACGGATTGGTTGCGACAAGCAGTCTGAAACCAGAAGCAATTCCGCTGGATGTAAAAGTTATTCTGCTTGGAAGCCCACATATTCATCATGTGTTGTCAGAATTGGATGAAGACTTTCCGAAGCTGTTTAAGGTAAAAGTTGAATTCGACACGGATATGAGGAAAGGTGAACGGCATTATCATGAATTTGCCGCATTCGTCCGAAGCTATTGCGAAAAAGAGAAGCTGCTTCCATTTCACCGTTCCGCCTTGGCAGCGCTACTGGACTATGGTACGCGACTGGCAGGCGATCAACGCAAGCTGACAACGAACTTTCATAATCTTTCTCGTTTGCTGGTGGAAGCGAGCTTCTGGGCGGAAGAAGCGAGCGCATCTATTGTGATGGCGGAGCATGTCCGCCAGGCGCTCGAAGAGCAGGAGTACCGTGCCAATCACATGGATGAGAAGCTGCGGGAACTTATCGAAGAAGGAACGATTATGGTCGATGTTGATGGAGAGAAGGTGGGCCAGATTAATGGATTAGCTGTGCTGCAGACAGGCGATTATGCATTTGGTCAGCCGCATCGAATTACCGCACGTACATTTATCGGACGCCAGGGGATTATTAATATTGAACGTGAAACATCGCTGAGTGGGCAGTTCCACCATAAGGGATTGCTTATTTTGAGCGGATATCTGGCAGGAAATTTTGCACAGGATAAGCCGTTGCCGTTGTCAGCAAGTATTACATTTGAACAGACGTACAGTCGAATTGATGGAGATAGCGCCTCCAGCACCGAATTGTATGCCCTTCTGTCTTCCCTTTCGGATATTCCGATTCGACAGGGGATTGCTGTTACAGGTTCAGTTAATCAGTTCGGTGAAATTCAGCCAATCGGTGGTGTAAATGAAAAGATCGAAGGCTTTTTCATGGTGTGCCAGGCGCTCGGCTTAAATGGGGAGCAGGGTGTTATCATTCCGCATCAAAACGTCAAAAACTTGATGTTGCGTCCAGAAGTCGTCGAAGCGGTTCGTGCCGGACAATTTCATATTTGGCAGGTGCGTACCATTGAGGAAGGGATTGAAATCTTGACCGGTGTGTGTGCCGGAACTTCCGACAAACGCGATGGGTATGAGCAGGGAACATTGTTTGGAGAAGTTAGCAGACGCCTTGCACAGATGTTCTCTTCCATTAAAGAAGACACAGCCGATCTGGTTATTGACGTGGACGCTCAGGCTATGCAGAAGCTTATCGAATCTGAAAAAGAAGAAAAGAGCTGATGGACCAGACGTAAGTTTTTCTCTGTCACACAATCTTTTTTTAAAAAAGGTATTGAATTTTTATTAATAAAGATGCATAATGTTGCATAGAAAATAAATTGTGTGCGAGACACGAAGGGAAGGATTTACATTATGGCAAAAGAAAAAGTGGTTTTGGCCTATTCAGGCGGTTTAGATACATCTGTAGCAATTAAATGGCTTCAAGAAACATATAATTATGACGTTATCGCGGTAGCGCTGGACGTCGGCGAAGGCAAAGACCTCGATTTTGTCCGCGATAAGGCTCTGCAAGTTGGAGCGATTAAATCATATGTAGTAGATGCCAAGGATTTGTTTGCTGATGAATTTGTTTTGCCAGCATTGAAAGCAAACGCTATGTACGAAGGCAAATATCCGGTTGTATCTGCGCTATCTCGACCACTAATCTCTAAAGTGCTCGTAGACATTGCACAAGAAGAGGGGGCTGTAGCTGTAGCGCATGGTTGCACGGGTAAAGGAAATGATCAGGTGCGTTTTGACGTTTCTATCACGGCGTTGAATCCGGATCTCAAAATCGTGGCACCAGTACGTGAATGGGGTATGAGCCGCGATGAAGAGATTAAATATGCGGAAGAACACAATATTCCAATCCCGGTTAATCTGGATAATCCGTATAGTATTGACCAGAACTTGTGGGGACGTGCATGTGAGTGTGGCGAGCTGGAAAATCCATGGAATGAACCGCCGAAGGGCGCGTATGACCTGACGAACCACCTTGAAGATACGCCGGATGTACCGGAAGAAATCGAAATCGAATTCGTTCAAGGTAAGCCGGTTGCGTTGAATGGTCAGCAAATGAAGCTATCGGAAATGATTCTTGAACTTAATGAAATCGCGGGCAAGCATGGAGTGGGCCGTATCGACCATGTGGAGAATCGTCTGGTCGGAATCAAATCGCGTGAAGTGTATGAAGCCCCAGGTGCCATTACGCTTATTCTGGCACATCGTGAGCTGGAGTTCTTAACACAGCCACGTGAAGTGGCGCAATTCAAGCCGATTGTAGAACAAAAAATCTCCCAGGTCATTTATGAAGGTCTGTGGTTCTCGCCTATTATGGATGCATTACACGCATTCGTGGAAGAAACGCAAAAGTTCGTAACAGGTACTATTCGCGTAAAGCTGTTCAAAGGCCATGCTATCGTAGTCGGAAGAAAATCGGCTTCGTCTCTGTATGATGAGAATCTGGCTACGTATGGAACAGAAGATACATTTGACCATCAAGCAGCTATCGGTTTTGTTAAGCTATGGGGTTTGCAGACAAAAGTTTTCGTACAAACGAACAAAGAACAGTTGGATCATACGCCAAAGGCGGTTGTAATTGATAAAAAAGAAGCGATCAAGCAAGCGTAATCGCATAGAACGGAAAAAGCAGTCAGAGAGGAGGGAGGCGTTCTCCTGTCCGGGATGCCGGAAGGGGGAACGCCTATATTCATGAAGTTATGGGGCGGCAGGTTCACCAAAGCAACGGATAAACTCGTAGAAGAATACACAGCATCCATCCAGTTCGATCAACAATTGTGGAGAGAGGACATTACCGGAAGTCTAGCGCATGTATCGATGCTCGGTAAGTGTGGCATCATTAGCGAAGAAGAAGCATCAACTATCGCGGACGGACTTAAGCGGGTCGCCGCTTTGATCGAAGCAGGAGATGTCGAGTTTACCATAGAAAATGAAGATGTACATATGAATGTTGAAAGATTGCTGCTTGAGCAGGTCGGGGCCGTCGGAGGCAAATTGCACACCGGACGTAGCCGTAATGATCAGGTAGCTACTGACATGCATTTGTATCTTCGAGCACGCGTCGTCGAAATCGTTGACCTGGTTGCCAAAGTGCAGGAAGCGCTATTGGAGCAAGCGCAAGCTAATACGGATACGATTCTCCCTGGCTATACGCATTTGCAACGTGCGCAGCCTATCCTGTTTGCCCATCATCTGATGGCTTACTACTCTATGTTGCAGCGTGATGCGGAACGGTTGATGGATAGCTGGAAACGCATCAATATTCTGCCGTTGGGCGCGGGCGCACTAGCAGGTACGACATTTCCAATCGATCGCGAATATGTAGCTGAATTACTTAAATTCGATGCGGTTTATACGAACAGCCTGGATGCGGTTAGTGACCGTGATTTTATTGTTGAATTCTTATCGAATGCATCGCTGCTCATGGCGCATCTATCACGTTTGTGTGAAGAGTTTATTCTGTGGATGAGCGATGAGTTTGACTTTGTGGAATTGGATGACGCATTTTGTACGGGTTCGAGCATTATGCCGCAGAAGAAAAATCCGGATGTTGCTGAGCTTGTTCGCGGCAAAACGGGACGTGTATATGGGAACCTTGTCGGCCTCTTGACCGTTCTGAAAGGTTTACCGCTGGCATATAACAAAGATATGCAAGAGGATAAAGAAGGTATGTTCGATACAGTTGCAACTTTGCATGGCGCATTGTCTTTGTTTGCACCGATGATCCGTACAATGAAGGTGAAGAAAGACAATATGCGTCAAGCTGTAGCGCGGGATTTCTCCAATGCAACCGATTTGGCAGACTATCTCGTCGGCAAAGGATTGCCGTTTCGTCAGGCGCATGAAGTGGTCGGAAAAAGCGTACTGTACTGTATTGAGCAAGGAAAATACCTACTTGATCTGAGCCTGGATGAATACAAACAGTTCTCCGAGCTGTTTGAAGCGGATATTTATACGGCTCTTGACCCCGAGAATGTCGTTAATGCCCGGAACGTACTGGGCGGTACGGCAAAAAATCAGGTGGAAATTCAGGTAGCGAATGCAGCTGTTTCGCTTACGCATACACAGCAATGGGTTGAAGATCACTTGCAAAGAATCGACGTTCACCTTCTGTAAAACGGAAAAAATGAAAGTATATGAGAGAAATAAAGATTATCATTGAGTTCATCCCCTTTTATAAAGAAGGGGATGTTTTTTTGCAGGAAAATTGTCGAAAATAATGTGCTATAATTCATGCGTTTTGCTCGACAAGTGGTATAATAGAAAAGGTGTTTATTGTTGAATGGTGTCATTTCCACGGAAATAATAGAAAAAAATTGTAGTTTGGGTGATGTGTTTGATAGAAATGCAGGATGTATGGAAAACGTATCCGAACGGAACCGTAGCACTCCAGGGAATTGACGTCCATATTAAAGGCGGCGAATTCGTTTATGTCGTCGGTCCAAGCGGTGCCGGAAAATCGACGTTTATTAAGTTGATGTACCGCGAAGAGAAGCCGACGAAAGGAGAAATCGTTATCAATGGCTCTCACATTAGCCGATTGAAAGAGCGATACATTCCTCATATGCGACGTAAGATTGGTGTCGTATTTCAGGACTTTAAGCTGCTTCCGAAGCTCACAGTCTATGAAAACGTCGCATTTGCTATGGAAGTTATCGAAGCGTCAAAGAAGGAGATCAAGCCGCGTGTAATGGAAGTGCTTGAGCTTGTAAGGCTTAAACATAAAGCACGTTCGTTACCGGACCAGCTATCTGGCGGGGAGCAACAACGCGTGGCAATTGCCCGTGCGATTGTAAACAATCCGGATTTAATTATTGCGGATGAGCCAACCGGTAATCTGGACCCGGAAACATCGATGGATATTATGGAAACGTTGCTTGATATCAACAAGCGGGGTACGACCGTTATTATGGCAACCCATAACAAAGAAATCGTAAACAATGTTCGCAAGCGCGTAATTGCCATTGAAGCGGGACGGATCGCACGGGACGAGCAGAAGGGGGAATACGGCTATGAAGACTAGCACGATTACCCGTCATCTGCGAGAAGGGTTCAAGAATCTGGGCCGGAACGGCTGGATGACATTTGCTTCAGTGAGTGCAGTTACGATTACGCTGTTAATTCTCGGCGTCTTTTTATTGTTGGCAATGAATATTCAGCACCTTGTCCAGACCGTAGAGAAGCAGGTTGAGATTCGCGTTTCACTTGACGTAACGGCTGATCAGGCTACGGTGAAAAAGGTAGAAGGCGAGCTTAAAAAATTGTCTGATGCGGCTGAAGTGACGTTTATTCCCAAAGCGGAAGGTCTTCAGAACTTGAAAAAAAGCTTTGGTGAGAAAGGCGTATTGTTCAATGGACTGGAAAAAGAGAATCCGTTGCCTGACTCGTTTATCGTCAAGGCAAAAACGCCTCAGCAAACCGGATCATTGGCTCAAAAGATTCAGAAAGTCAACGGTGTGAAGAAGGTTAACTACGCTGAGCAGACAACGAAAAAACTATTTGCGATAACCGATGTTGTCCGTTTGGTTATCATTGCATTTATTATCGCATTGGCGTTTACTGCTATGTTCTTAATTGCCAACACGATTAAACTGACGATCGTAGCGCGTCGCCATGAAATTGAGATTATGAAGCTGGTCGGTGCAACCAATGGATTTATCCGTTGGCCTTTCTTTGTTGAGGGTGCTTTGATGGGGATTCTTGGTGCATTATTACCGATCGCCATTTTAACTTTTGGATACGCATATTTAACAGATTTCGTCGAGCAGCAGCTCGCGCTCTACTTCTTAAATCTGTTACCGATGTATCCACTTGCCTTACAGATTTCCCTTATACTTCTTGGCATTGGTGCGTTCATCGGTGTGTGGGGAAGTTTAATGTCCGTACGACGGTTTTTGCGCATATAAAGTAAAACTCCTATCAGCGGGGGCTTTACCCCTCGTTGATGGTTAGTTTTACTTATCGGGGTCTTAGGGGCAGTTATTCCCCAAGTAATGCACTTGAAGCAAGGGGCTTACTGCCCGTTGGACCGGGATAAAGTAAAAATTATAGAACCTGGGGAGGAAAAGATGGCGAAGAAGTTCCTGATTCCGCTGGCAGCCACCATTCTTTTTACCGGACTGACTCCGGCAGTCGGCCAAGCCGATCAAGTTGCCAATGTACAGAAGGAAATTGAAAGAATTAAAAAAGAAAGTCAGGCGGCAAAAGGTAAAATTGGTGCAATTAATCAGCAAATCAGCAGTATTCAAGCTCAGCAGCAATCGACCAAAGAAGATATTATGAGCATTGACCTCAAGATGAACGAAACGCAGGCAAAAATTCAAGAACTTGATAAAAAAATCGAAGAAACAACCGCTAGTTTAAAAGAAGCGGCAAAACAGCTTCAGGAGGCAATCACGCGTGTAGAAAAGCGAGACAAATTGTTGAAAACACGTGTTTCAGCCATCTATGAAGCTGGTGATATCTCTTATCTTGAAGTTCTGCTCGGTTCGCAAGATTTTAGTGATTTCCTCGAACGCTTGGATGCCGTGAAATCTATCGTGGATCAAGATGTGACTATTTTAGAAGACAATAAACGTGATCGTGATATTATTGCAGAGAAGAAGAAACAAATTGAAGAACAATTGAAAAGCTTAAAAGCAATGCAGGCAGAAGCCCAACAGCTGGCAGCTCAATTGGATGCACAAAAGCAGGAGCGGGAACGCATTCTTAAAGAGCTGCAGGAACAAGAAGGGGAACTGCTAGAGATTAAGGAAGAGCAGGAAAAAGCTTCACTTGAGCTTGTCAATCAATTGCAGGCAAAAATTGAAGAACAGCGCCGTGCAGAAGAGGAACGCCGGCGGGCTTCTTCATCGGATGCAGGAAGCTGGAATCCACCGCCGGTCCATTCCGGGGGGCAATTCGTGCAGCCAGTTAGCGGACGCATTTCTTCTCCGTTTGGATATCGGATACATCCGATCCTTCATACACGCAAGTTCCATGATGGTACGGACTTCGCAGCTCCACAAGGAACGCCGATTTATGCGGCTGCGGAAGGCGTTGTAGCATCCGCCGGTTATATGAATGGCTATGGTAATACGGTTGTTATTTATCATGGAAATGGATTGAGTACATTGTATGGCCATATTCGCAATGGTGGCATTGTAGTATCCGAGGGACAATCGGTAAGCGCAGGACAGAAAATTGCAGAAGTTGGTGCTACAGGTCGTGCTACAGGACCTCACCTGCACTTTACAGTTATCAAAAACGGTCAAAAAGTTGACCCAATGTCATACTTGCGTTAATTTTGATATGGCGGATATATCTTGGATATATCCGCCATATACTATATAAGGGCGAAAAAGTGCTAGAATAGAAAAAGTAAGAAAGCAGAAGTGGCTAAAGGCTGTTCTTATTGTGTCTTTCTTACTTTCTTCTCTTAATGTTCTCTTTTATTTAATACACAAAGGTGGTGCTTGCATTTGTATATAAAACGCCGCACATTTTTTATTATCACACTGGTGCTTGTATTCTCTACGAGCATTGTGACGCTTGCGGCCGCGAAATTTTTCGGACAGGCTTCCGGCACGCGCGGGAGTATGCCGCCGGGCGATGATGCCCAGCAACAGGTATCAAGCCAGAATCCCGATATGGCGAAAATTTATGAGGCTTACCAATTAATAGAGAATACAGCGCTTGAAAAACAAGATAAGACGAAACTGATAGACGGAGCGATTGAAGGGATGGTCAAAACGCTGGATGATCCGTTTTCGGATTATATGAATCAGAAAGAGACCAAAGACTTCAATTCTTCGCTGCAGTCCACATTTGAAGGCATTGGTGCGGAAGTAACACTCAAGAATGAGAAGGTCACGATTGTTTCTCCATTTAAAGGTTCACCTGCAGAGAAAGCCGGATTGCGCCCGGAAGATCAAGTCCTGAAAGTAAACGGTAAAAGCTTGCAGGGGTTGAGTTTAAGCGATGCTGTTATGCATATTCGTGGCCCGAAAGGAACAAAGGCAGAGCTTGAGATTATGCGTCCGGGATTATCAGATCCGCTTCATGTAACCGTCATACGAGATGATATTCCGGTAGAGACAGTATATAGCGAAACAGTAGAACGAAATGGCAAAAAGTACGGAAAGCTGGAGATTACACAATTCTCTCAAGACACAGCCAAGCATTTTACTACAGAGTTGAACAAGTTGGAGAAGCAGGGGATTAGCGGACTCATTGTTGATGTGCGTGGCAATCCAGGCGGCCTGCTGGATTCGGTAGTAGAAATCGGCAACCTGCTTATACCGAATAAAGGCGTTATTTTACAGGTGCAATATAGCGATGGCAAGAAGGAAGTATTTCGTTCCGAGAAGGGTGAAGCCAAGTATCCGATTGTTGTATTAACTGACAAAGGCAGCGCAAGCGCTTCGGAGATTCTTGCTGGAGCTTTGCAAGGAAGCGGCTATAAAGTAATCGGTACTCAATCATTTGGAAAAGGTACTGTACAGAATACAATGCCACTTGAAGATGATAGTCAGTTGAAAATCACGGTTGCCAAATGGCTGACTCCAGACGGAACGTGGATTCATAAAAAGGGAATCGCACCAGATGTAAAAATTGAGCAGCCTGATTATTTTAGAGCAGCTCCGCTGCCGGATAAGGTAGAATTGAAACGTGATATGAACGGCTCTGATGTGAAGAATCTACAATTGATTCTCAACGGACTGGGACAATCGCCGGGAAGATTGGATGGATATTTTGATAATCGAACCGAAATGGCAGTGAAGACATTCCAGAGCCTGCATCAGATGCCTGTGACGGGCAAGGTGGATAAGGAGACCGCAGGTGCTATGCAGGAAGAGTTAATCAAGCGGATTCAAGATCCGAAAAATGATTTGCAGCTTCAGGCAGCAATTGAAGTTATATCCAAGGAAGCAAATTAAGAATTAGGCAGGGTTCGTCCCGTCGTTTGTAGAATTGTACAACCACGGCCTTTATGTCGTGGTTTTTTCTTTCTATAATAGAGTAAAGGAAAGCAAAGGTTTTTGCCGAATGATAAAAAGAGAAAACAGGCGTATTTGTTGCTCGATTTTAGATTCGGAGGATAGGAAATGGATGATTGGTCAGGATTGATTCTCGATTTGTTGATACAAATCCCACAGTTTTTAATAAGCCCTGCTCTTTATATATTTGCATTGCTGTTATTCTGGGCGTATCGCAAGCAAATTGTGCAGGAGCGAAAGCTGTTTCATGCACGGGTAACTTCGGGCACGGGTGAGCTGGTGCGTGCGCTGCTGTTCGGTGCAGTAGCTGGTCTGGGTGTCTCTATTGTGCTTCTTGTACTTGGAGTGACGCCCTCATATCATGATATTGTTTTATTATGGGTGTTGAGTGGTGTGCTTGCGCTGCTGAACATTCGCTTTTTGTCCTTTGCGTACAGCGGAGGTCTGCTGTCTGTACTATCCGTGTTGGCCCGATTCATTTCTGTGGATGGTCTGAACGGCTGGGGCAAGACTATACTTGTTTGGGTGCAAGAGGTGAATATTCCAGCGATTCTGGCGCTGGTCGCCGTTCTACACATTGCGGAAGGTATTCTTGTACGTACCATACCGAAACAGGGACTGTCGCCTGTATTGGTTAAAAGCGAGCGTGGCCGTGTTGTCGGGGCGTATGAGATTCAGAAATACTGGCTTGTTCCGCTTGTCTTGTTTGTAACGGGCGATGCATCTGGCGCGTATGTACCGAATGAGACGGGATGGTGGCCGCTGTTCTATGCGGGTGCAGCAGTATTAAGTCTGCTCCCGGTTCCGGCCGTGACTGGATATGCGGATTTGGCTGTGTTGTCCACGCCACAGGATAAAACAAGGAAGACCGGTAAAATGATTGCCTGGTTTGGTCTGGCGCTGCTCGCATTGGCATACCTGGGAACATGGTGGCTTCCTATTGCGGTATTTGGCAGCATTCTGTCGCTTGTGGGGCATGAAGCGCTGCGTATTTATGGAGAATGGAAGCGTCGTATCCATACACCCCTGTATATTCAATTGAAGCAGGGCGTGCGGGTGCTCGCGGTTGTGCCGGGAAGTCCTGCAGACGAGATGGAGATCGTAACAGGTGATGTAATTGTTCGGGTGAATGGAAACGAAATCAACAATAAAGAAGAAATTTACCCGGCATTGCAGCAGCAGTCTGCTTTTTGTAAAATGGAGGTAATGAACAAAGAAGGGCATATCAAATACGTTCAGCGTTCCGTGTATCAGGGAGATCATCATCAATTGGGGCTTATCGTGGCACCAGATGCTTCGGCGGACGAGTATGTGGAACAAGGGTACAGGCGGCTGTTCGGCTTGTTCCGCAGGATACGGACACACCATAACGCTGAAACGACTGAGATGCCTCTTGAGCAGGGAAAGGATGTATCATTATGATTTTGGAATACGTTATTGCGTTGATTGTTCCATTTATTCTCGCTGCTGTCATCTCACGCGTATCGCTGAATATATGGGTAGGGGCTATCGCAACGCTTGGCATTATGATGGCTGCCTTTAATGGTCCGTATCAACCGCTCCCCGTCATCCTTCTTGGCGTAATTAGCGGACTTTCTGGTACATATGCCGGATACCGGTGGATTCGCGGAATTAGTTTAACGAAATAAGAAAGTGCAAAAATGTAAATAGCAAAGTAGAAGCTGCCGATATGTTGACTCGGCAGCTTTTTCTTTCCTGCTTTTTACCTATATACATCTGATTTGATAAATCGACAGATTTTATGGTGGGAGGTAAGAAAAGAAGGAAAGGCGGTGGGCACACCCACCCTCTTCTTTTTTCCGAATTTCCTACTTCCAACCACGTTATCATGTCAAAATATCAAGTGTAACTTATATAGATAAAAGGCTTGTATAAGCCTCACGAACCTACGTTCGAAAAAATTTTTGGAAAGCATATGTTCGTATATCCAATTGTGATATAATGAAATGCAGCATTAATAACGAAGGAATGGTGAAACCTTGGAAAAGCTGAAGAAAAAGTTCGAGCTTGTCTCCGAGTATCAACCACAGGGGGACCAGCCTACAGCCATAGAGAAGTTGTCAGACGGAATTTTGAATGGTAAGAAGCATCAAACATTGCTTGGGGCAACAGGAACGGGGAAGACGTTCACCATGGCCCACGTTATCAATAAAGTTCAAAAACCCACGCTTATCATTGCCCACAACAAGACACTCGCAGCACAGCTTACCAGCGAGTTCAAGGAATTTTTCCCAAATAACGAGGTCGGATACTTCGTAAGTTATTATGATTACTATCAGCCTGAAGCCTATATTCCCCAATCAGATACGTACATCGAGAAGGATGCCAGCATCAATGAAGAGATTGACAAACTCCGCCACTCCGCCACCAGTGCGTTGTTCGAGCGCGAGGATGTTATTATTGTTGCGAGTGTGTCTTGCATTTATGGTTTGGGATCACCGCAGGAATATGGTTCGCTATTATTGTCCCTGCGCCGTGGTATGGAGAGGAATCGTGACGATATACTGCGCAAGCTGATTGATATTCAATATGACAGAAACGACATTAACTTTACACGTGGCACATTCCGGGTGCGTGGCGATGTTGTGGAGATTTTTCCAGCATCCAATAGCGAACATGCAGTTCGTGTAGAGTTTTTTGGTGATGAGATTGACCGGATTACCGAAATTGATGCCTTGACTGGTGAGGTATTGGGCGAACGCGAACATGTTGCCATTTTCCCGGCGTCCCACTACGTTACGGGACAGGACAAAATGCAGCGGGCCATTAAGAGTATCGAAGCAGAATTGGAAGAGCAATTGGCCCATTTTAAAGCGGAGGGCAAGTTGCTAGAAGCACAGCGCCTAGAGCAGCGGACACGCTATGATATCGAGATGATGCAGGAGATGGGCTACTGCTCTGGTGTTGAGAACTACTCGCGTCATTTGACCGGACTGTCAGCAGGGGCAACGCCCTATACGCTGCTCGATTATTTTCCAGATGATTTTCTTATCATGGTTGACGAGTCGCACATTACATTGCCGCAGGTTCGGGGTATGTACAATGGCGACAAGGCCCGCAAAGAAATGTTGATTAACCACGGCTTCAGGCTGCCGTCTGCAGCGGATAACCGCCCGCTTAAATTTGAGGAATTCGAGAAGCACGTCAAACAGATTGTATACGTATCGGCAACTCCGGGTCCATATGAGATGGAGAAGACGCCGGAGGTTGTAGAGCAGGTCATCCGCCCGACCGGTCTGCTCGACCCGACAATTGATATCCGTCCGTCTAAAGGGCAGATTGATGATTTGCTTGGTGAAATCAACGATCGGATTGCCAAGGGAGAGCGTGTACTTGTAACGACGCTCACAAAGAAGATGTCCGAGGACCTGACTGACTATCTGAAAGAAGTCGGCATCAAAGTTCGCTATTTGCATTCCGACATCAAAACAATTGAACGAATGCAGATTATCCGTGATCTTAGGGTAGGAACATTTGATGTATTGATTGGAATTAACCTTTTGCGGGAAGGGTTAGATATACCGGAAGTTTCTCTTGTCGCGATATTGGATGCTGACAAGGAAGGCTTTTTGCGTAATGAACGCTCACTGATTCAAACAATTGGGCGTGCCGCCCGGAATGCGAATGGCCACGTTATTATGTATGCTGATAAGATGACCCACTCGATTGAACGTGCTGTCGAAGAGACGAACCGCCGCCGTGAACGTCAGATAGCATACAACGAAGAGTATGGTATTACACCGCAAACGATTCGCAAAGCGGTTCGGGAAGTTATCGAGGCGACGAAAGCTGCTGAAGAACAGGCAGAATACTTACCTCAGAAGGCGTACAGTAAGCTGAGCAAAAAAGAGAAGCAGGAAGTTGTTGCGCGTCTGGAGGACGAAATGAAAGAAGCAGCCCGTGGATTGAACTTCGAACGTGCGGCTGAGCTGCGCGATTTAATTCTTGAGATAAAGGCGGAAGGGTGAAAAGCGAATGAGCCGCGAAAATATTATTATTAAGGGCGCTCGTGCCCATAATCTGAAAGATATAGATATCACCATCCCGCGCGATAAATTCGTCGTGCTGACAGGTTTGTCCGGTTCGGGAAAATCTTCGCTTGCATTTGATACGATTTATGCGGAGGGACAGCGACGTTATGTCGAGTCGCTGTCCGCGTATGCGCGCCAATTTCTAGGCCAGATGGACAAGCCGGACGTTGATTCGATTGACGGTCTATCTCCCGCGATTTCTATTGATCAGAAAACGACGAGTCGAAACCCGCGTTCTACAGTAGGAACTGTTACGGAGATTTATGACTATCTTCGCCTTCTTTTTGCCCGTATTGGACGTCCGCATTGCCCGGAGCATGGTGTGGAAATTACCGCCCAAACGGTTGAACAGATGGTAGATCGCATTCTTGGATATCCAGAGCGGACACGCTTGCAGATTCTTGCTCCGCTCGTGCAGGGGCGTAAAGGTGAACATGTGAAACTGCTGGATGAGATTCGAGGGCAAGGATATGTCCGGGTACGTGTAGATGGAGAAGTACGGGATTTATCGGAAGAAATTAAGCTGGAGAAAAACAAGAAGCATTCCATTGAAGTAGTCATTGACCGCATTGTCGTAAAGGATGGCATACAAAGTCGACTTGCAGACTCATTGGAAACTGCCCTTCGCTTGGCGGAAGGACGGGTGTTGGTCGATATTCTTGATCAAGAGGAACTGTTATTCAGCCAGAATTTGGCCTGCCCGGTCTGCGGGTTCAGTATGCCGGACCTGGAGCCGCGGATGTTTTCCTTTAACAGCCCGTTCGGTGCCTGCTCGAAGTGTGATGGATTAGGCAATCAGCTGGAGGTTGATCCGGATTTGATTGTGCCGGACCCGTCCAAGAGCGTTAATGAAGGTGCTCTGGAACCATGGAACAGCTCCACATCGAATTATTATGAGCAGATTTTGACATGCGTCGCCAAGCATTATGATATCGACATGGATAAGCCGTTCGAAGAATTGACAGAAAAACAGCGGAATGTATTGTTGTTTGGCAGCGGTACAGAAAAGTTGCATTTCCGCTACAAAAGTGATTTTAGTACAACCGTGCGCGACACGTATACGACATTTGAAGGTGTAGTGAATAACGTAGCGCGCCGCTATCGCGAAACAGGCTCTGACTATGTGCGTCAGCAGCTTGAGTTGTATATGAGCCAGAAGAAATGTCCATCCTGCAAGGGGCACCGTTTGCGCCCCGAGGCGCTTGCGGTGTTGATTAACGAGAAAACGATTGCGTATGTTACTGATTTGTCAGTGGCGGAAGCACACGAGTTTTTCGGTAGCCTTGAACTGACTGAAAAAGAAATGCAGATAGCTCGTTTAATTCTAAAGGAAATTCAGGCACGCCTGCAATTTCTAATTGATGTTGGCCTTGATTATCTGACGATGAGTCGTTCCGCCGGTACGTTGTCTGGCGGGGAAGCGCAGCGGATTCGTCTGGCGACGCAAATCGGCTCAAGTCTGATGGGTGTGCTGTATATTCTTGATGAGCCGAGCATTGGCTTGCATCAGCGGGATAATGCCCGATTGATTAAAACGCTTGAACATATGCGAAACCTTGGTAATACGCTTATCGTTGTAGAACATGATGAAGATACGATGCTTGCAGCTGATCATATTATTGATATCGGACCGGGTGCGGGCATTCACGGAGGCCAGGTTGTGTCACAGGGAACGCCGCAGGAAGTGATGGAAGATGAGAATTCATTGACCGGTCAGTACTTGAGCGGACGCAAGTTCATCCCGGTACCGCTTGAGCGCCGTAAGTCGAACGGCAAGTGGATTAAGGTGCTTGGTGCAAAAGAGAACAATTTGCGTAATGTTACGTTGAAAGTACCGCTTGGTGTTTTTACATGTGTTACAGGGGTATCCGGATCGGGAAAATCGACGCTTATTAACGAAATTCTGCACAAAGCGCTTGCCCGGGAATTACACAAGTCCAAACAGAAGCCAGGTTCTTTCCGAAAAATTGAAGGAATCGAGCATCTGGATAAAGTCATCGACATTGATCAGTCGCCGATCGGGCGCACGCCGCGTTCGAATCCGGCTACGTATACAGGTGTATTTGATGATATTCGAGACTTATTCGCGCAGACAAATGAGGCAAAGATGCGTGGCTACCAAAAAGGTCGCTTCAGCTTTAACGTCAAAGGTGGAAGATGCGAAGCGTGCCGGGGTGACGGGATTATTAAGATTGAGATGCACTTTTTGCCAGATGTATACGTGCCTTGCGAAGTGTGTCATGGCAAACGGTATAATCGTGAAACGCTGGAGGTGCGCTATAAAGGAAAAAACATTTCGGATGTGCTTGAGATGACGGTGGAGGATGCGTTGGAATTCTTCAAGAACATTCCGCGTATTCATCGCAAGCTTCAAACCTTGTATGATGTTGGCCTTGGTTACATTACCTTGGGACAGCCGGCAACTACATTATCAGGCGGAGAAGCGCAGCGTGTTAAATTGGCGTCTGAACTGTATCGTCGCAGTAACGGCAAGACATTGTATATTCTTGATGAGCCAACGACCGGTCTTCATATCGATGATATTGACCGTTTGTTGAAGGTGCTACAGCGTCTTGTAGATGCTGGAGACAGCGTGCTGGTTATCGAGCATAACCTTGATGTTATTAAAACTGCTGACCATATTATTGATTTAGGTCCAGATGGCGGCAGCCGCGGCGGTATGATCGTTGCAGAAGGTACACCGGAAGCTGTCGTTACAGTGGAAGAGTCTTATACCGGACAGTTTCTTGCTCCGGTGCTTACGCGTGATCGCAAGCGCTCCGAGGCTCGCTTACAGATACAATCATAGTTTGGAAACTGGGGCGGCAATAAGCTGTCCCAGTTTTTTGTTAATGGATTTTTCGTGCTGTGCACTTTCCTTCGGCTCTTTTTTCAACTTGAAGGTGGCAGTGTGATACAATAGGATATTATTCGGGAAAGAAAGGGTGGCACGCTTGAAGAAAACCCATGTGCGCGATATTGTGAACCACTTCCAATTAAAAGTGGTAAGCGGGGAAAAGGGACTGCGTCGTGAAATTACCGTAAGCGACATTAGCCGTCCTGGCCTGGAAATCGCAGGATACTTTGAATTTTACGCCTCTGAACGTGTACAATTGCTTGGCAAGACGGAGCTTAGCTTCTATGAGGCATTAGGAGAAGCAGACCGTAAGGAGAGAATTGATAAACTGCTTCTTGATTCGACGCCGTGTGTATGCGTAGCTCACGGATGTGAGATACCGGAACAATTAATTCGTCTATCGGAAGAACGGAGCATTCCGGTCTTGACCTCTCCGTTGCCGACTACCAAGCTATCGAGCAAATTGACAACGTATTTAGAGGGACGCCTGGCACCGACGACTACCATGCATGGTGTTCTGGTCGATGTGTACGGAGTAGGTGTCCTGCTGGTAGGACAAAGCTCCATTGGAAAGAGTGAAACCGCGCTGGAATTGGTCAAACGCGGTCATCGGCTTGTTGCGGACGATGCGGTAGAGATTCGTCAGACACAGGAGAACCAGTTAATTGGTAGTGCACCGGAGCTGATCCAGCATCTGCTGGAGATTCGCGGTGTCGGCATTATTAATGTAATGACACTGTTCGGTGCCGGTGCCATCCGCAATTATAAGCGAATTTCGCTTGTGATTCAGTTAGAAATCTGGGATCCGAGCAAAATGTATGACCGTCTTGGTTTGGATGAGGAAAAGATGAAAATCATGGATACCGAGGTGCCGCAGATTACCATTCCGGTACGTCCTGGTCGTAACCTTGCTGTTATCGTAGAAGTGGCGTCGATGAATTTCCGCCTGAAGCGTATGGGCTATAATGCGGCAGTCGTATTCAGCAAAAAACTAACTGACACGATTGAAGATGCGGTCGAAGACATCTAGAAGAGGAAGGACGGGAGAGAATGCCAAAGGCGATTGACCCGGTTGCATTCCAACTGGGACCCTTATCTGTACACTGGTATGGAATTATTCTTGGTACAGCTGCGCTCGTCGGCTTATTGCTGGCGTTGCGCGAAGCAAAACGGGTAGGTATGGACCCTGAGACGATTATGGACGTAGTAATGTATGCAGTACCAGCGGCCATTATCGGTGCGCGTATCTACTATGTTATTTTCCGATGGAATGAGTACTATAGCTCGCATCCCGCAGAGATTATTGCTGTATGGCATGGTGGTATCGCCATTCATGGTGCACTAATCGCTTCCATTTTGACAGCGTATATTTATTCGCGCATAAAAAAAGTTTCGTTCTGGCGACTGGCTGATGTTGTGGCACCAAGCTTAATTATTGGACAGGCCATCGGACGCTGGGGTAACTTTATGAATCAGGAGGCTCATGGCGGGCCGGTTAGTTTGGAGTTCCTTCAAAGTCTCCATCTGCCGCAGTTTATTATCGATCAGATGTATATCCTGGATCCGTTAACGAATACATATTCTTACTATCACCCAACATTTCTATACGAATCGCTTTGGAATTTACTTGGGTTCATTTTATTGATTACGATTCGGCGTATCGTGCGGCTACGGCGCGGTGATTTATTCCTCACGTACGTAGCCTGGTATTCGATTGGACGATTCTTCGTAGAGGGCCTGCGTACCGACAGTCTTATGCTGACGGATACGCTGCGCATCGCGCAGGTCATCAGTCTCGTACTCATTGCATTTGCTCTTATCATGATGATGATATTGCGAAAAACGGGCTATGCTGCCAAACGTTACGGGGAAGAATAGAATCAGTATGACTTTTTGGAAAGAAGGGTTGGAATGTATCGCTATCAATATGTATTGTTTGATCTTGATGGGACGTTAATTGATACAAATAATCTAATTTTGACTTCATTCATGTACACTCTGGAAAAATTTTACCCCGGTAAATATACACGGGAAGACTTGATTCCTCATATGGGAAAACCGTTGTACGATCAGATGGAATTATTCGGTCCCGAGCGGTCGGAAGAATTGGTACAGGTGTATCGCGAACATAATGAACGGGTGCATGACGAGCTGGTAGAAGAATTTCCAAATGTACTGGACACGATCGAGCAGCTTGCCAAGATGGGGATTAAAATGGGGATCGTGACGACGAAGCAGCGAAAGACAGCTGAGATGGGCTTACGCCTGTTTGGCCTCGATAAATATATGGATACATTCATCAGCTATCAGGATACGGAAAAGCATAAGCCGCATCCAGAGCCGGTGCACAAAGCTATGCAGGCTTTGGGAGCTGATCCGGCCCGTACGCTTATGGTGGGTGATAGCCAGTATGATATTCAGGCGGGGCAGAATGCGGGAATCGCTTCTGCCGGTGTGGCCTGGAGCCTAAAAGGTGCGTCGTTTTTATCATCATTCAACCCGACATACTTGCTGAATGATATGAGCGATATTATTCAAATCGTGAAGCAGCCGACCCGCCAGTTATAAGAGGTGGCTAATGGCAAGAAGACAGACTGAACGTTATCCGGTTCAGGGGCCGAATTCTCTCTGGCAGCTGTACAAAACAGTGAGCTTTTGGAAGGTAGCTAAGTGCTTTATTGTTGTACAGGTTGCCCGTTATACGCCCTGGATGCCGGTGAAGAATTGGATGTACCGTACGTTCCTTGGGATGGACATTGGTGAGAATACAGCCGTCGCACTTATGGTCATGATGGATACGATGTTTCCTGAACGAATTTCAATTGGAGCTAACAGTATTATTGGTTATAATACGACAATCCTTGCCCATGAGTATCTGATTGATGAATATCGTCTCGGTGATGTGAAAGTCGGTGCACATGTTATGGTGGGTGCTAATTCGACGATTCTTCCGGGAGTAACCATTGGTGACGGTGCGGTTGTTTCTGCTGCTACCTTAGTTAATGCCGATGTACCTCCCGGTGCCTTTGTGGGAGGCAATCCGATGCGTATCATTCGGCAACCAAAAATAGAAAAAAAAGAATGTGCAGGCGAATCGGAGTAATCCGGTTCGCTTTTTTGATTGGATAAGAAGGCAACACCTACATTCTTCCGATCATAGTACTGGAAAAACGTACGAATTTCTGTTGTGGATAGCGCTTACATTTATGAAAGCCTATTATACATGGTTGACGGATAGAAATGAGAGTGTTAGACTACATTCAATAAGAAAATCCTTTAGTTCTCTACCATACTAAAGTAACGGATAAGGAGTGGGAAGCAGGATGTCAAAACCGTTAGGATTCGAGAAGCCACTTGGCATGCGGGATATACTTCCTGATGTGCTGGAGAAGCAACGGTGGCTAGAACACCAGGTCAAAGCCTGCATGAAACAGTGGGGATACCGTGAAATAGGCACCCCTACACTTGAGTATTATGACACCGTCGGCGGTGCGAGTGCAACGCTTGATCATAAATTATTTAAATTGTTGGACAGCGAAGGGAAGACGGTCGTGCTACGTCCAGACATGACGGCGCCAATTGCGCGGGTCGCGTCCTCACTGCTAAAGGAGGAGCCGCTGCCGCTGCGTCTCATGTATACGGCCAATGTATTTCGGGCCCAGAAGAATGAAGCGGGTCGAAATGCCGAATTTCCACAACTTGGAATAGAATGCGTTGGCTCGTCTTCTGTTGATGCGGATGCTGAAGCGATTGCGCTCGCTGTCTCCGTATTAAAAGAAGCTGATGTTCCTGTGTTTAAAATCGCAGTGGGACACATTGGTTTTCTGGAAGGATTGCTTGAAGAGATTATAGAAGAAAAAGAAGATCGCGAAAAACTAAAGGAATTTTTATATCATCGAGATTATGTGGGATTTCGCCATTATGCAAAAGGGCTAGCGCTCCCGGAAGGGAATGAGGCACGCTTGTACGAACTGTTGAGGCTACGCGGCGGCAAAGAATTACTTGAGCGAGCGGAAGCTATTACAGTTAACGGACAGGCCCGCAAGGCTGTTAATAACCTGCGGGAGCTATGGGAAGCGCTGGAAGCATACCAGGTTGAGGAGTATGTGCTGCTGGATTTGAATCTTTTAAGAAGCCTTGATTATTATACGGGAATTCTGTTCGAGGGGTATGCGGCCAATCAAGGATTTTCTATTTGTGCAGGCGGTCGTTATGATAGCTTAATGGCACAGTTTGGACGTCCATGTCCGGCGACCGGCTTCGCGGTGCAGATGGACAGTCTACTCGAAGCGGTTAATTATCAGCCTGTACAAGCTAATAAGTTTCTTATTCTTTATCATGCGAACCAACGAACGGAAGCGTTAGCGAGAGCGAGAGCGCTGCGTACTGAGGAAAAAGCGGTAGTTATTACCCAGCGCAAAGAAGAGTGGGCACAGACAGACTTTTCGCAATATACGGAAGTGATTGACTTGACCGGGGAGGAAGCGATATGAATGCAAAGGAAAAGCTAATCGTAGCGATGCCGAAAGGAAGAATTTTTGAAGAAGCGGCTGACCTGCTTCGAAGAGCCGGTGTTCCGCTTCCTCCGGAATTTGATGATTCACGCAAGCTCATCGTTCCGGTACCGAAGGCTAACCTTGATTTTATCCTAGCCAAACCGACTGATGTTCCAACATATGTCGAATATGGTGTAGCCGATATCGGCGTAGTGGGTAAGGACGTACTGCTCGAAGAAAACCGTGACGTGTATGAGCTGTTGGATTTACAGATTAGCCGCTGTCGCATTTCTGTCGCGGGGCTTCCTGGATGGAGGCCTTCCGGCAGTTCCGCTCCTCGCGTCGCTACCAAATATCCGCATGTGGCATCCAAGTATTTTCGTGAGCAAGGCCAGCAGGTGGAAGTAATTAAACTGAATGGCTCCATTGAATTAGCACCGTTAATTGGCCTGGCCGATCGAATTGTCGATATTGTCTCAACTGGACGTACACTCAAAGAGAATGGATTAGTGGAGCTTGAAGAGATTATGCCAATAACAACGCGCTTGATCGCTAATCGGGTCAGCTACCGGATGAAGAGCGAAGCAGTGGATTATATATATGAGAAGTTCGCTTCGATTGTGGAGGAGAGGTAAGGGATGATGAAGATTGTTGATGCCGCAAATTTTTCTACCCGGCGCGATGTGGAAACAGGAACAGAAACACAGCGCGCGGCAGTACTTGATATTTTACAAGCAGTAAAGCAAGAAGGTGATGCGGCAGTGCGCCGTTTCACCGAACAATTTGACCGCATACAACTCCCAGAAATGCGAGTGACTGAAGATGAGTTTAAGGAAGCTTTGTGTGCTATTAATCCGGAAGTAAGGGATGCGATTCGTGAGGCAGCCGTTAACATCCGTGACTACCATAGTCGTCAGATGCGTCAATCCTGGATGACGACTCACGAGTCCGGAACGGTATTGGGACAGCTCATCCGTCCGCTGCAACGTGTCGGACTTTATGTTCCGGGCGGTACGGCGGCATATCCGTCATCCGTACTCATGAATGCTATTCCGGCACAGGTGGCTGGTGTTGAGGAGATCGCAATGGTTACACCTCCGGGGAAGGACGGAAAGGTAAACCCAGGGGTGCTGGTCGCCGCTTATGAGCTGGGGGTGAATGAGATATATAAGGTAGGCGGTGCACAGGCGATTGCGGCGCTTACATATGGAACGGAAACATTAAAACCAGTGGATAAAATCGTTGGACCCGGTAACATTTATGTGGCTTTGGCAAAGCGTGAAGTGTTCGGTTTGGTCGATATTGATATGGTGGCTGGGCCAAGTGAGATCGTTGTACTTGCCGATAGCACGGCTAATCCGGCTTATGTGGCAGCTGACCTGCTGTCGCAGGCGGAGCACGATGTTATGGCTTCAGCGGTGCTTGTGACAACATGCCGTGAGCTGGCACAGGCTGTGCAGCAGGAAGTAGAAACGCAGGTAGCTGTACTTCCGCGCAAAGAAATTGCTCAGGCGTCTATTCAAGATTATGGCGCAATATGCGTAGTGGATAGTATGGAAGAGGGCTTGGATGTAGTAAACCGTTTAGCACCAGAGCATTTAGAATTAATGATAGAGGAGCCAATGGCCTACGTAGGACAGATTAAAAATGCAGGAGCCATTTTTCTTGGACCTTATAGTTCCGAGCCTGTGGGCGATTATTTTGCCGGAACGAATCATGTGCTGCCTACGAACGGAACGGCACGATTTTCTTCTCCACTGAATGTAGACGACTTTCTTAAAAAATCAAGCTTAATTTCATATAGTCGCCAGGATTTGCTGACACATGGTCAAAAAATCGTGGCACTTGCCCGTCAGGAAGGACTAGAAGCGCATGCCAGGGCTATTCAAATACGGTTGGACAACGAAGGGAAATAGGAGGGATTTCAACGATGAGACAGGCATCTATCGAACGTAAGACAAGTGAAACAAATATTGCACTTCAATTCAACATAGATGGAGAAGGAAAAACGGAGCTTAAAACAGACGTTCCTTTTCTTGATCATATGCTTGATTTGTTTACGAAGCATGGTCAATTCGATTTAGCCGTACAGGCTAAAGGTGATATTGAAATTGACTACCACCATACGGTAGAAGATATCGCGATTTGTTTGGGCCAGGCATTTCGCGAAGCGCTTGGGGATAAGAAAGGCATTAAGCGCTACAGCAGTGTTTTTGTGCCGATGGATGAGGCGCTCGGTCAAGTTATCGTTGATATTAGCAATCGTCCGCACCTTGAGTATCGGGCCGAATTCCCTTCGGCTAATGTAGGAGCATTTCCGGTAGAGCTTTTCCATGAGTTCTTCTGGAAACTGGCGCTTGAAGCGCGTATTACACTTCATATCATCGTACATTACGGGCACAATACTCACCATATGATTGAGGCGGTATTTAAAGCGCTTGGCCGTGCATTAGATGAAGCGACTACGATTGATCCGCGGGTGAAGGGAGTCCCGTCAACGAAAGGAATGTTATAGATGATTGCGATTATCGATTATGGCATGGGCAATCTTCATAGTGTAAGCAAGGCAGTAGAGCGTCTAGGGCATGAATATACATTTGTATCAGATGCTCAAGAATTGATGAAGGCAGAAGGAGCTATACTCCCCGGCGTAGGGGCGTTTGGCGATGCGATGAAGAATCTGCGGGAGTATGGACTTATTGAAGCAATTCGCCAATTTGCGGCGAGTGGAAAACCGTTGCTCGGTATTTGCTTAGGTATGCAAATCTTATTTGATAGCAGTACAGAACATGGGAAAGGTGAAGGTCTTGGTATTTTGCCCGGGAACGTAGACCGTTTTCATGGTACCTACAAAATTCCGCATATGGGCTGGAATAAACTTGAGTTTTTACAGGATAATTCGATTTTTAATGGTGTGGAAGAAGGATATGTTTATTTTGTACATTCCTACTTTTTGCAGCCGACGGATGAGAGCAGGGCGGTGCTGCTGGCCACGACCGATTATTACCAGGAGGTACCGGCCGTTGTTGGTAAAAACAATGTGTACGGGATGCAGTTCCATCCAGAGAAAAGTGGTACAGTCGGCATGAAACTGCTTGAGAATTTTACATCATTATGCCAAACGATTCGTACCAAATAAATGAGCAACAGAGGGGGAGTAGAGAGATGAGTTTCATTATTTATCCGGCGATTGATATTCGCGGGGGCAAATGCGTACGCTTGCTACAGGGAGATTATAACCAAGAGACCGTATATGGCGATTCGCCGACAGAAATGGCAAAACAATGGGCATCTCAAGGAGCGGAATGGATTCACCTTGTTGATTTGGATGGAGCAAAAGCCGGACAGCCAATGAATGACGAAATTGTGCTTGAAATTGCCCGGACGCTGGATGTTCCCGTGCAAATCGGCGGCGGCTTGCGGCGTATGGAAGATATCGACCGATATATTGAAGGTGGGGTAAGTCGTATTATTCTTGGTACGGCGGCGATTCAGGATCAGCCTTTTACCGAAAGAGTGCTGGATGCATACGGCGATAAAGTTGCGATCGGTATTGATGCAAGGGATGGCTATGTGGCAACACATGGATGGTTGGAAACATCCGAGGTAACTGCGGAACAATTGGCTAAAGTGTTAATTGCTAAGGGAGCGGAGACGTTTATCTATACGGATATTTCACGTGATGGTACGCTGGAAGGGCCGAATACGGAAGCTATTGTACAGCTGGCGCGTGCAACCGGAAAAAATGTTATCGCATCCGGTGGCGTAAGCGTGGAACAGGATTTGCTGGAACTTGCCCAATATGCAGGCGACGGCGTCGGTGGAGCCATTGTCGGAAAAGCGTTATATACCGAGCGAGTAAACCTGCCACAAGCATTGAAACGGATCAGGGAGGATGTCTAATATGTTGACTAAACGAATTATCCCTTGTCTGGATGTTAAAGAAGGCAGAGTGGTAAAAGGAGTAAGCTTCGTAAATTTGCGCGATGCAGGCGATCCTGTTGAATTGGCGAAACGCTATAGCGAAGAAGGAGCAGATGAGTTAGTATTCCTCGATATTTCAGCTTCGCATGAAGGACGGGAAACAATGGTTGAGGTGGTTGAGAATACGGCCGCTAATGTGACGATTCCGTTTACGGTAGGAGGCGGTATCAATGCAGTAGAGGATATGCGTCGTATTTTGCGAGCGGGTGCTGACAAGGTGTCCGTTAATACTGCAGCCGTCAAGCGTCCAGAATTAGTGAAAGAAGGAGTGGAAGTATTTGGAAGTCAGTGTATTGTCGTAGCCATTGATGCCAAAGCACGTGAGGATGGAAACGGATGGGAAGTATACACGCATGGTGGTCGTCAATCTACTGGCATGGATGCGGTAGATTGGGCCAAGCGGGTGGAAGAGTTGGGAGCAGGAGAAATTCTGTTAACGAGCATGGACAGCGATGGACAGAAAAACGGCTTTGCGCTTGCGCTTACCCAGGCGGTTTCCGAAGCCGTTCGCATTCCTGTCATTGCATCTGGCGGCGCTGGCGCGAAGGAACATTTCTACGATGCCTTTGTAGAAGGAAAAGCGGATGCTGCGTTAGCGGCTTCGATTTTTCATTATAAAGAGACATCCATTAAAGAAGTGAAACAGTATCTGTATGAGCGTAACATCGAGATGCGTATGACAGAGGAGACGGTATAAATGAATAGAAAGAATATCAAATTTGATGAAAATGGCTTAGTATCGGCAATTGTACAGGATGCACAAAGTAAGGAAGTGCTTACTTTGGCATACATGAATGAGGAGTCGCTGGCCAGGACGTTGGAGACGCGTGAGACGTGGTTTTGGAGCCGATCACGCCAGGAACTTTGGCACAAAGGCGCAACATCGGGTAATGTGCAACAAGTAGTTGATATTCTATATGATTGCGATAGTGATGCACTTATTGTTAAAGTGATTCCGACAGGGCCAGCCTGTCATAAAAATGTATACTCCTGCTTTGCAGATTCTTTGTTAGAAGAAGGGAAAGACAGTACTTTCGGAAATCCGTCAGCGAATAATAAGGAAGTGCAAAATCGCTTTGGGATTTTCAATCGTTTAGAAGCGCTTATTGCTAAACGTGAAGCAGAAATGCCTGAGGGTTCGTATACGACCTATTTGTTTACGGAGGGTGTAGATAAAATCCTTAAGAAAGTGGGCGAAGAGGCGAGCGAGGTAATTATCGCGGCGAAAAACCGCAGTCATGATGAATTGCGTTATGAGGCAGCCGATTTGCTTTTCCACTTACTTGTGCTATTGAGGGAGCAAAAACTGCCGTTTGATGCAGTGCTTCAGGAGCTGGAAAAAAGGCATGTGAAATAAAGTGAAGCTTCACGCAGTGAAGGGGGCATATTCTTCACTGTGTGTTAGTTGAACATATTGGATCTTTAGGGACAGTAATTCCCCACCTAGACATCCACGACTTTTTCGAGTCTTGAGGTGGGATAATTGATTTGCGTTATGCATAAAGTGCAGGCAGCACAGTTTGAATTGATTGTGCTGCCTGTACTTGTTGGCCGAAGGTATATTTTCTATTGTATAAACACGCCTGTTGATTATCCATAAGGCGAAAGAAAAGATGCACGCGTCGGCGTGTTCCCTCGTCTTTTTCTTACAAGGAAGAGACACGGCCGCTTTGTGGCGTCAGGGCTGGACCGGCAAAACATCTTGGCCTCTCGGTGTGGGAGACAGTTGCCGGTCCAT
>NZ_KE952727.1 GCF_000466385.1 Aneurinibacillus aneurinilyticus ATCC 12856 | reverse complement strand
GGCTCTAAGAGCGAAAATTATGCAAAACGCTCATTAAAAAAAATAAGATGAATTACATGGGTTGTAAAAATGGAGGGTGATAATTTGAAAAAAACGATCTTTTTAATATTATTAGTAGTAATTTCTGCGTATCTATTTATTTTTCAATGGAAATTAGCCCCGCGGCCTATTTATTCACTAATTACTAATAGTATCGATTTAAGTAAAGAAAATATAAGTGGATTAAAATTGCATCAAGATATTAACAGCCCATCCTTCATAAAAGAGTATGGGAAAATCCAGTCATTAAATGACAACAATTCTTATGATTATTTCAATCTAAAAAATGGTTTAGTAATTGCTACTGATAAAAATAGCCATATGATTATTAGAATAATTGTTAATGATAATCACGACAAAAAACTAGTGACCCAAAATGGAATTAAGTTAGGGGACCTTTCGGAAAAAGTTGTAAAATTATACGGAAAAAACTATTATAAGAGACAAGAACAAGGGACAGATATTTTAGGATATATTGATAAAAAAAATCAAACAACGCTCGAATTCTGGTGTGTGGAAAATAAAATTCAAATGATCCGACTAGATATTGCATCAATAAATTAACATATAAAGGCCCAGTGACGGACTAGAGCCGGAAGCATGTCACTAGGCCTATTACTAATAAAAAAATCACATCTGCACCCAACCACTTACAATTGCTACTACACCGGCTCCAACGCACACCAATCCAATTGTTTTCAAGTTCCTTGCCGAAGATTTTTTCATAATGAAAGTAATCCCTAAAAACGTTAGGATGATCCCTAAAATAATACTAAACGAAAAAAGTTGGGGTGCAATATTATCAAGAGCATTGTCTATATATCTTTCAATTTTTTGTTCCATATCTGTTAGACCTCCATACAGCTGATTTTTTTCATTACAATGCTTGTAACTTTATTGGATAAGGAAAGAGAAGGATGACACGTTTTCCCGTACCTTCAAGCTACATACATATATATGTATGTATGTGGTGAAAAACAAACTACCTTAAGGCAGTCTATTTTGATTGCAGATTTCTTTGTGAAAATTTTCGAGAACCGTTAGTATTTGCTCATCAAAGATGGGTAACCCAATACCATTAAACAATTCTTGCAGGTGTTTTACCTTTTGCATATATTCATCTGTATCTACTGAAAAAATAATTGGACTCAACCAAATATTTGTTAGTAGCATAAGTGTTTCGGCAGTCTGCTTTGGGTAGTGGATGGAGAGTGAACCGTCCATCATACCTTCTTCAATAAACGAAAGTATATCAGGAGCGCCTGTGTTGATACAGTCCCTTAATTGATTGGCAATAAGTTTAGGACTTTTTAAGATAGATGGAATAGATTTGATTGCATCAAGCTGTCCTTGATTAGCAAAGGACAGCAGAAAAGCACTTTTTAGTTTTTCTAAACCATTTAAACCTGTCATTTTCTTTGTTTTTTCAAAAGGATTATTTTCTAAAGCCAATCGGTTGAGAACTGCGTCGATAATATCTTCTTTAGATTTGAAATGATGATAGAATGCACCTCTAGTCAAATCCCCTAAATCGTCAACAATATTTTGAATGGTTGTCTGTTCCCATCCTTTTTCGAGGAAAAGTTTAGTTGCAGTGTCTAATATACGTTGTTCTGTTATCTCTGGATATTTATTGCGTGGCAAAATATCACCTCCTATACATACATTTATATGTATGTATACTATTATTTACCCATTTGTATGTCAATAGAAAGTAGTCTTTTTCCAAGGGATAGAGGTATTATCCGTCGATTTTATCGCTAAATATCCAATTTTCCACTTATTAAACTCTGTACAGAAACTCATACAGTATTCTTTGTACAGATAATTCAAACAAGACTAGGCTACTGGACAATGTAATCCTTATAAAGACAAAACGCAAAAAAGCGTAGAAAAACAAAAGGCGGATCAGGAGAGGATTGATTATATGTTATACCTCATTAATCAAGGCATTACTAGGGTTTGTGTAGCAATAAAACCAAATCATGCAATAAGTATTAGCGGACATTAAGAAGAGGGTGTCCCCATAGCCATCAAGTTAAGAACAGGGTATAAAAA
>NZ_KE952726.1 GCF_000466385.1 Aneurinibacillus aneurinilyticus ATCC 12856 | reverse complement strand
CGGGTTAACCCCCTAATTTTGGACACATACTACTCTTAGCTCATTATTTCATAGAATTGCTCTTTATTTTAGGTGAGGCAAGAAAATCATCCTGCCTCATACTCTCACTTCTTTAATCGTTAGCTCTTCTGTTTGGTTTCGTTGATAAAATTCATTTGGTGCTAAATCTAAAATACTCGAATGGATTCTTCGATTATTGTAGAAATCCATGTATTCAGCCACCTCATGATACGCATCTGCGTAGGAATGAAAAGCGAACCGCCTCAAACATTCATACTCTAGTAATCGGTGAAACGACTCGATATGGGCATTCATATTCGGTGTTCTCGGCGGAATGCGTTCATGTTCGATGTGGAACGTTTCACATGCTTTCTGAAACGCTAGAGAAATAAATTGTGGACCATTATCCGTTCGAATGACTGGCTTTGTTTCTCTTTCAAATTGCTGACGCTTAAACAAGGCACGCTGCACGAGTTGGCCAGCGTCGTGTCCGGTACAATGTAAACCAATATGATAATCAATGATGGAACGGTCATATACATCAATGAGCGATAGAATAAAGAAGAAACGCTCTTCACCTTCGATGTAGCCGTATTTAATATCTGCTTCCCACAGCTGATTCGATTCAGTGATGATCCGGTTCCTCGCTAATTTTCTTGGATAGTGGAACTTCACTTCTCGCTGTGGCTGTAGGATATCGAGTTCCTTACATAATCGGTACACTTTCTTTTTGTTAATCTGTAGCGCATACTCGCTTCGAAGGCGGAGGCACAACTTTCGATAGCCATAGACACCGGCTTCACCTGAGATGAGTTCCATCAGCCATTCCTGTATTTGTTCATCCGGTATTTTTTTGCCGTTCTTAGTGAGTGAATAGCCCGGAATGGGTCTGCCCTCACTTACTGACTTTTCTTCTTTCTTGTATTGATAATAGTACGTAGAAGGAGAAATCTCTAAAATCTTCAGGACTTTACGGACGGCATAACCTTTCGCAATCCACTCATTCGCTATTTCAAGCGTTTCAGTAAGTGAGGGTTCTTCTTTTTTAGTACGTCACGGAGAATGGAAATTTCTAAATCTTTTTCGCCTAACAGCTTTTTAAGCTGGTCATTCTCCTCCTCCAACTGTTTGATCCCTGAGGGAGAAACAATATCTTGAATGCCGGAATGATCTAGATTGCCTTTTTCCTGAAAAGCTTTTACCCATTTGCTTACGAGATTTGGACTGAGCTCGTGACGTCTCGCCACCAAAGCTTTATTGCCTGTTTCAATTGCTTCTTGTACCACCTGTTGTTTAAATTCAGCAGAATGTTTTCGTCTTTGCATCACAAAAGCCCCCTTATTTGGCAACCTTAAGTATAAAACCACTCTTAGTAGGTGTCCAAATTCATTAGGGGGCTAAATAG
>NZ_KE952725.1 GCF_000466385.1 Aneurinibacillus aneurinilyticus ATCC 12856 | reverse complement strand
TGGAAGAAAAAGTCCAAACACTTGATATGGTTGAAATCCTGGAACGATCATTATGAAACTGCAGAAGCGTTTACCGCCCGTTGCCTTGCATGGTGGTTTTTTGCTGTTGTACTTACATAAAACATAAAGGAAGGAGTATATTAAAAGATTAAAAATTAAGATAATATAGAAAAGAGGAGTTTTTGAATAAATGGAGGGAGGAAACTAGGCATGTCGATGTTCGATATTTTGCTTCAGCATGTGGAACACCAACCGGAGAAAGCGGTTACCATTCATGAGGGACAAGAAACAAGCTATCTTCAATTAACACAGATGGCACGCCGATTGGGAGGCTATTTTCGAAGCAAAGGGTTGAATCAAGGAGACGTAGTCGCATTACTGCTTGGCAATTCCGATATGTTCGTTACTTGCTATTTTGCCTGCCAGGCGGCTGGCGTAAGCGTACTGCCCATCAATACCCGACTTGTGCCTAGAGAAATCGAATACATCCTTAACCATTCCGGGGCGAAGTTGCTTGTCTATGGACCGGAATTCGGTGAAACAGTAGAAGAGTTGCTACCCTCTATCCCTCTTATCCAACAATTTATTTATGTGGAAGGTCCTGAAACGCTGCGCGGTATACCTATTCGCCAGGCTATTCATGAAAGCGATGAATTGGCCGTCACATCTTTCCATGATAATGATACCGCTGTTATTTTTTATACATCGGGAACGACCGGAAAACCGAAAGGGGTCATGCTTTCCCATAATAATTGCAAAGCTATCGCTAAAATGTGGAAAGAAGCGATGGAACTGGAGAAGTCAGAACGGGTTCTCATTGTCGCTCCGCTGTTCCATTGTGCCGCTGCCCATGTATTTATGCTGCCGACTATACAGGCGGGAGGCACGCTTGTTATCGAAAAAGGATTTAGCCCAAAGCAGGCGATGGAAGCGATACAGCACTATGATATTACGGTGTTTTTCGGCGTACCGGCTATGTATACGCTGCTGTTGAACCAGCCTGATCTGCATACGATTCATGTTCCGCACCTCCGCATGCTGACATACGGGGCGGCACCTATGCCATATGAATTAATTAAGAAAGTAAAGCAAATTTTTCCGCAGGTAAAGGTACAAAATTTATACGGACAAACCGAGAATGCACCGGGCGCTACTACGTTAAAAGACCCGTATGCGTTAAGTAAAATCGGTTCAGTTGGCCAGCCGCTTCCAGGATGCCAGGTGCGCATTGTTGACGACGAAGGTTTTGAGGTTCCGATTGGCGAAGTTGGGGAAATTGTCGTCAAAGGTCCTCATGTCATGAAAGGGTACCTCAACAATCCAGAGGCGACCGCGTTTGCTATGCGAGACGGCTGGATGTTAAGCGGAGATTTGGGGCGTATGGATGACGAAGGATTTCTCTATATTGTAGATCGAAAGAAAGATATGATTATTCGTGGCGGCGAAAACATTTATCCGATCGAGGTGGAGGAAGTACTATTTGAGATTCCGATTGTGCTTGAAGCGGCGGTTATCGGTATGCCGCATGAAGTATATGGTGAGGTGCCGAAAGCATGCGTTGTCATAAAAGATGGAAACGCATTGACAGAAGAAGAAGTCATCGCGTTTTGTGAAGAACGGCTGGCCAAGTACAAAGTGCCATTCCATGTGGAATTCCTCGATGCCTTGCCGCGTAATGCAAGCGGAAAAGTATTGAAAACAGTGTTGCGAGGGCAGGAAGGCACATAATATAAACGGTATGGCTTGACGATAGGAACGCAGTCTGCTATTTGAGATCTTGTTTGCAGATATATTAATGTAAGACGGGATTTTTAGTCAATCACGTTCGCATTTTTGACTGATGGAGGTACGCAATCCTGCGTACCTCTATTTTTGTTATTTGCATAAGTGCTTGTGGTAAAAATGAACTATTTATGTTTCTATCTATTGAAATATTTATGTAAGAGATGTAAAGTTTTCCTGGTAACTTAATCATATATATTATATTGGCAAACCTTCCGAAAGGGAGGGACGCAAAGCTATGGGCCTACGGTTTTTTTACTATGGCTGCCAAGTTGCATGTATGGAAACAATTCCTGGTTGCTTTGTGTGCTGATATACAGGGATTGTTTTTTTGTTGGGGAGTGAAAGCCTGGATTCATAATTATTTAGTCGATTTTCAATTAAAGATTTGGAAATAGCACCATATGCACCAGGAGGGGTATTCGTGAAGAGGATTAGAAACTCGGCAAGTGCGAAGATTATTATTACTTCACTTGTCATACTGCTTGCTTTTGGGGTTTTAAGCAGTGTTGCAACTTATTTGATGATTAAGAACAGTAATTTGAACAGCATGAGCAAGCAATTGAATGATACTGCAGCCATTCTGGCAGAAGAAGCTAATATCGAACAGGTTCGTTCGATTGTGAACCAGCCGAATGATAAAAACCCTGATGTATTGCAGGCGACCAAAGAAATGGATCAGATCATGAGACATTCAGAGATTATTGATAATCTGTATTTAATCTCATATAAGAACGGTCAGTTTTACAACGTTTCAATGAGTACAAGTTTGCGAAATTTAGATGTACCATACAATCAGAACATGGGAGAAGCAGGGATTTCACAGGAGCTGCTCACCTTGATGAAGCTGTCGTTTGAACAGAAAAAAATCCAGGCGACACATGTATATGGAGACGGGTATGGCCAATATAAAACCGGCATGGCACCTATCATAGATGAAAACAATAACGTAATAGCCCTTTATGTTGTTGATTACGATGTATCCCAAGTAACACAAAAAGCTTGGAATGAAGCAAGCACTATCCTGTATATCACATTACTTTTTGTGATTATTTGCGGATTGCTTACTTATTTCATTATTAAACGTATGATTGCACCTATTAACTATCTTTCAGAAAAGGCACGTAAAATATCTGAAGGTGATCTAGACATCGAGGTAATAGAGTTGAAAAGCCGGGATGAAATCGGAGCGTTGGGCAATAGCTTCCAGCTAATGGTTTCTAATCTGCGCGACATTATTCATAATGTAGCAGGTGTGTCTTCCCGCATTTCCGAGTTGTCAGTACGCCTGTCATCAGAAATTAAAGATACTGTTCAAGAGAATCAGCAGATATCTGCTGCGATTCAGGAAATTGCGAGCGGAACAGAAATGCAGGTAGGAAGCGCGGAGTCGAGTTCACAGGCGACGCATGAGCTTTCGTCGGGGATTCAGCATATTGCAGCGGCATCAGGCAGCATTTCCGAAGCCTCGATAACAATGGCTGAGGAAGCGGCAGAAGGAAATGCGATTACCTTGAAGGTCATTGAGCAAATGAAAACAATTAGCCATTACGTGGATCAGTCGGCTTCAGATGTAAAATCACTGGGCGGTCATTCTCAGGAAATTAGCAAAATTGTTGAGATGATTACCCAGATTTCCTCCCAAACGAATTTGCTTGCGCTTAATGCTGCCATCGAAGCTGCGCGTGCCGGCGAACACGGAAAAGGATTTGCTGTGGTAGCAGACGAGGTCAGGAAGCTGGCCGAACAATCCACACAATCGGCTCAGCAAATTGCAAATCTGGTGCAAGAAATTCAGAGCGGAACGTCAAATTCCATCATTTCGATGAATCATATGGTTGAAGAAGTAAAGGTAGGAATGGAAATCGTTCAAAAAGCTGGTATGGCCTTTGAGCATATTCTTGAAGCCATTCGGGGAATTACTACACAAATTCAGGAGGTATCCGCTGCATCCGAGGAGATGGCTGCCAGTTCCCAGCAGGTAACGGCGTCTATAGAATCCATGGCCGAAATCGCCCAGGAATCCGCCGAGAATACATCTGCTGTTTCGTCTTCATCTATAAGACAGTTGGCATCCATGCAGGAAGTTGCCAAAGAAGCCGAGTCTCTTGATGCACTCGTTAACGAACTCAGGAAGACGATTAAACGCTTCAATATATAGCTTCTAAAAAACGACGAATCGATGATTAGTATCCATACAGCAACGTTAGAGACATGAAAATAAGAAAAAGGTGATGGAGTGATGAAAGTGCGTGAAAACGAAGGGAGCATGGAACGGTACTGGTTTGACAGGCTAATCGGACCTTTGCCTGTAGTCGGAATCCCGTCTGATTTTCCGCGATCTTCTGTCCGTGGTTTTGAGAAAGAAGCAGTGAGCGTTTCTATACGAGGCTCATGGGCGCAAAAAGTACGGAACGTATGCAAAGATAAGGGTGTTTCAATAGAAGCTTTTATGTTATCCGCCTATTTCGTTTGGCTGTATCGCCTTACACATGAGGAAGATATCATTGTGGGTGTACAGCTTTTTTCCGGAGAGGGAGACAAAGATGAGCTTACGTTGCCAATCCGTATTTCCCTTACAGGAATAGAGAGTTTCGAGTGCTTAACCACACAAGTAAAAGCACGATTGTCAGAAGCGATAGAGCACCGGTCGGAGTTTCGTACTTATAGGGATAACAGAACAGAAGAAAATGAAGAGAATGCGGGCATCGTTTATCCCGCGATTTTTGTCATGGGTGAGACAACATACGAAGAGCTGCCAGCACCTATCGTATGGAATGTAGATATGCATACCCGTCATCAAATAGAAACGACTTTCAATAACAAGGTATTCACAAGGGCATCCATTCATCGTTTCATTGAGCAATACGAGAATATTCTTGAGGCTGTGACGCTGCAGCCTTCCGCACATTTTCGCGAGATTGATATATTAAGCGAAGAGGAATGCAAGCTGTACCGAAAGCTAAACGATACAAAAGAGAATTTTCCATTCGATAAAACACTTTCCTCCATGTTTGTGGAAGCTGCCAGGCAATTTTCTTCCCATATTGCCCTTTCGTCAGACAAAGGGCAGCTCACGTATGAAGAGCTAAACGGCAAATCCAATCAGGTTGCCCGTATGCTGCGTGCCCACGGCTTAAAACAAGGTGATTTTGTTGCCCTGTTTATGGAGCGGAGCATAGAAACCGTGGTTGGTCTTTTGGGGATTATGAAAGCCGGGGGTGTCTATGTACCGATCGATCCGGAATATCCCGGATCGCGTATCGAGTATATGATTGAGGATAGCCGTGCTACTTTTATCGTAACGAAAGCAGAGTTTATGGGCACGCTTGATAAAAGCACACATTCCTGCCAGCATGAAGCTCAAGTACTTTGTCTCGATGATACGCAATTGGTACAGTATTCTGATGAGAACGTTGCTGCCTATCCGAAGGCAACAGACCCTGCGTATATGATTTATACGTCCGGTTCTACCGGTCGTCCAAAAGGAACGGTTATTGTTCACCAAAGTGCAGTAAATTTGCTCGTCTATTTGCGAAAGCCGTATGAGTGTATGCCGGATGACGTTTTTCTGCAATTCGCTTCGTATAGCTTTGATGCCTCCATTGCCGAGACGTTCTCCGCTTTGTTCTGGGGAGCGCGTTTGCACCTGTTGTCCAATATGGAGCGTGTGGCAATCGAAGAATTTGCTAATGCTGCCGAAAGAGTGAAGGCGACGGGCGCTTTGGCCCTGCCGACCGCTTTCTTTAAACAAATCGCGGCGTATCTTGAGGACAACAGCATTCGTAAATTGCGGACCATAAAACGAATCATTGTAGCAGGAGAAGCGTTGACAGGTGAAACAGTGCGCCTATGGCAAAAACGGTTCGGGCTTGATATTAACATTTTCAATGCATATGGACCGACCGAATGCACGGTAGGTACGACAATATATCTCGTTGAAAAAGAGGTTCCTTCGGAGCAGGTTTATATTCCGATTGGAAAGCCATATGATAATTATGAAACGTATATTATCGATCCAAATGGAAAACTTTGCCCAATTCATGTGCCTGGCGAATTGTATATTGGAGGAGCGGGACTAGCCAAAGAATACCTGAACAAGCCGGACAAGACGGCAGAAGCCTTTATACCACACCTATTCTCGGATGCGCCGGGAGCACGGCTGTACAAATCGGGGGATATTGTACGTCTGCTTGCTGATGGCAATATCGAGTATGTAGGACGTAAAGATAACCAGGTGAAAATCCGGGGACATCGCATTGAGATGGACGAGATTGAGGACGCTTTTGCCAAGCAGCAGGATGTTGAACATGTGGCTGTTGTCGCGAAGACGGCGGATGACGGAAATAAGCGTCTAGTAGCCTATTACAGCGCATGCAGCGCGTATCCGCTGGACGAGGGAAATATCCGGAAATTTCTTGCCCAATCCTTGCCTGCATACATGATTCCTGAGCAATTCATCTATTTAGAAAATATGCCGGTTTCCCCGACAGGCAAAATTGACCGCAAGCTTCTGGCTGCACGGGAAGATAAAATTTCGCTTGGAAGAGACAGCGGCGAAGCACCGCAGAGCGAGACGGAAAAGCGAATGGCAGAAGCGTGGGAGCAAGTTCTTGGGATTGGTGAAATAGGGGTTAACGATGATTTCTTTGACATTGGCGGACATTCTTTGAAAATCATTAGCATTCTCGTATTGCTAAAACCGCATTTTCCTTCCTTGAAAATACAGGACTTCTTCCGCTATCGTACAATTGCTGCATTGGCGGAATATGTAGAACAAGCAGCAGAAAAGGAAATGAAGCCTGTGCGGTCCTTGGCTGACAGAAAACATGGATATAAAGATTTAATTGAACCGCCGGCCCTTAAGGGGGCAAGGGTTGAGCACCGAAAAGCGATGGAGCATGTTCTGGTTACCGGAGGAACCGGTTATCTTGGAGCGCATATCGTGCACGAGCTTTTGCAACGAACAGAAGCTATCGTCTATTGCCTTACACGAGGTTCAGATAAACATTCACCTGAACAGCGCCTTATGGATACACTGAGCTTCTATTTTCCTGATGTGGATTTATCTGTATTTGAGAAGCGAATGATTGCTGTTGAGGGAGATTTGGGGGAGCCAAATCTTAGTCTGATGCCGGATATGCGCTCTGAATTGGCGGATAAAATTGATACGGTCATTCATTGTGCAGCCGATGTACGCCACTTCGGAGATGCAGAACATTTTGAGAAGATAAATGTGAGAGGAACATCGCTTTTACTAGATATGATTCGTGGTAAGCAGGGTGCGCATTTTCATCATATTTCAACCGTGAGTGTTCCTGAAGATCTGGCGGCAAGCGGACAATGGGATTATTTTGTCCAGCATGGTGATTTTTCATATGATACGGTACTGGAAAATGAATATTCAAACAGTAAGCTTCGTGCAGAGAATGTTATACGTACGGCGATGAAAGAGGGAATTCCCGCTACAATCCATCGTGTAGGCAATTTGGTTGGACGCGCAAAGACCGGAAAATTCCAGCGCAATATTGAGAGTAACGCGTTCTATCGAATGATGAAGGCGATGTTGCTACTTCGCATTGCTCCTACTGCCGATTGGTATGTCGACTTAACGCCGGTTGATTATGCAAGTCAGGCGATTGTAAATCTTGCCGCTCAACCGGCAATGGAGGGGAGAACCTTCCATATCTGCAATCCTGAACAGATACACTATACAGACTTTATTAATGAATTGCATGCCATCGGCTATGAGGTTGCGTTACTGGAGCCTACAGAATACACAGAGTCATTGTTCAGACTTAACGGTATAAAAGAAAAGGCGGAAGCATTGGAGCTGGCCATGGCACAGCTTGAAGGCGATGGTGCCCGCGATTCAGAATACCGATATATATGCACAAATGCTCAGGAGATTCTTGCAAAGGAAGGCATTTATTGTCCTAAGCCTGACCATGACTTACTTCAGGCATTGGTGGCGCATGCGGTAGAAGTTGGTTACTTCCCGCGTGCAAAAGAATATGTGTTAGCAAGAGAGTGATATGGAAGTCAACTATCCAAAGCTAAAGCAGTGGGCTTGTAAGTAATGCTTATGCACCCATACGTTCGGCTAGTTGACGGTATCAAGCTGTAATTTCGGAAAGAGAAAAATTTTACGTTTTGAGTAAACAGGGAAAAGGCGCACATGTAGGCATTTTCCCTGTTTTTATATGAAAATTACCGTAAAGTGCGATAAATCCAGACAGCTAGCCGCAAGGAAACGGCATCCTGGGATATCTGCGGGTCATATCCTGTATCCTGTTTAATTTTTTTTAGCCGATAAATTAATGTATTGCGGTGAATATATAGTTTTTCCGCAGCCTGCCTGATATGTAAGTAGCATTCCATCAGATACGGAAGTAAACACACGATATGCATATTCCTGCTTCGTTTGTTCAGCAATCTGATGGACAAAAGACTTCGTTTCAACTTCTGCATACCTGATACATACTTGTCCCTTTCCCTCTAATAACAGAGCCAGCCTCGCTTCTCCAAATGAAATCCTTTATTATAATAAATACAAGTATTGAAAGCGCTTTAGAAAGGTGTGTACATATGAAAATTGTGATTGCCCCGGATTCTTTTAAAGGCAGTATTTCTGCCTGGGAAGCAGCCGTGGCGATAGAACGCGGGATTAAAAAAGTATTGCCGGAATCAGATACAGTTTTGGTCCCGGTTGCAGACGGCGGAGAAGGAACGATGGACAGTCTTGTCGCTGCGACCGGCGGACATATAATCGAGCATACTGTAACAGGCCCCCTGCACACACCGGTACAGGCTGCCTATGGCATCCTTGGTGACCGGGAAACGTGTGTCATCGAAATGGCCAGTGCATCGGGGCTATACCTTGTTACAACGGAGCAAAGAAATCCGCTTATTACGACGACCTATGGAACGGGCGAGCTTATCAAGAAAGCTCTGGATGCCGGATGCCGCAGGTTTATTTTAGCGATTGGCGGAAGTGCTACCAATGATGGGGGAAGCGGGATGCTTCAGGCTCTCGGGATGAAGCTGCTGAACGATATGGGAGCTGAAATCGGCTTTGGCGGAGGAGAACTAAGAAGGGTTACGGCTATTGATACAGAAGATTTTGATTCGCGGATTGCCCAGGCTGAATTCCTTATTGCAACGGATGTACAAAATCCGCTCATTGGTCCGCATGGCGCTTCTTATGTATTCGGACCGCAAAAAGGAGCAACACCGGAAATGGTAGAGATGCTAGATCGTCATTTAGCTCATTGGGCAGATATGATTGAGTCTAAAACAGGAATCCGACTTCATGAAAGACCTGGTGCAGGAGCAGCAGGTGGCATTGGTGGCGCGTTCCAGGCTTTCTTTCCTGGCCTAACGAAGCGGGGAATTGATATTGTGATTGAGTATACGAAACTAAAAGAAAAAATGAAAGGAGCCGCTCTCGTCTTTACCGGAGAAGGTCAGATTGATTTTCAGACTGCCTTGGGAAAAACCCCGATGGGTGTAGCGCAGGAAGCGCGGAAGTTTGGTATCCCTGTTTTTGCTTTGGCTGGCTCGGTCGGTTCTGGTATTGATGTGCTGTATAAACAAGGGATTCATAGTATTCATAGCATCATCAATGCACCGATGACATTGCAGGCGGCGATGGAGAGGGCAGCCGAATTGTTGACATTTACTGCAGAACAAGTGCTTCGCACCTATCTGGCATCACGCAACTATCGTTAAAAATAGAAGGAGGCTATGTTTTCCATAAAGTATATAGTGCGGTTCTGGCCGAAACACGAAATTTACAAGGATAAGCTTTATTTGATGAAGCGAGAATTTTGTGAGGGCATTTTTTATTTTTGCGAAAGCTTACTAGTTTTTGAGAAGGTGAGAAAAGATAATATGATATCGCTTGGAAATCGTATTACAGTGTAGTAATGGTTGCTTTATTTTTCTAATTGTTGCGAACTATATACATTTGGTTTGATAAATCGACAAACTTTTGTGGTAGGAGGTAAGAAAAGACGGAAGGGCGGGAGCAGTCAGAAAAAGACACACTGGCCTTTCTTCTGCCAGAGCGCATGGCGCATTCAACCTCTTCTTTGTTCGAATCTCCTCCTTCCAACCGTGCTGTCATGTCAAACTATCAAGTGTAACTTATATACTTACATAGTTATAAAGCAGAAGTCGGGATATCTCGGCTTCTTTTTTTGGCGTCATTATTGCTAAAGAATTATAGTGTAAAAATTAAAAAAATTCTTAAATTAAAAAGGGGTTAGGAAACATGTCACGTACTTCTTTATTTCGCCAATTGAAAGCATCTGCCTCTATTGTCAGAGAAGCCACATCAAGAAACACAACAGTGGAACAAGTGATGGAAGAGCGGGCGGAGAGGAATCTTTCGCGACGGGAATTTCTAAAAGGTGCTGTTCTAACGGCTGCCACTCTGGCGGTTCCGTCCGCGATTTGGAATATGGGAACCCGCCTGGTCCATGCGGAAACAGCACCACGCATTGCGATTGTCGGTGCAGGACTTGCTGGCCTTACGTGCGCGTATCGTTTACGGCAAGCCGGTTTTTCAGCGAAGATTTACGAAGCTTCGAATCGGATTGGGGGTCGCTGCTGGAGCATTCGAAACAAGTTTGCTGATGGACAAATTGCCGAACACGGCGGTGAATTGCTTGATTCTAATCATGATGCGATTATTAACCTCGCCAAAGAATTGGGTTTGCAGTTGGATAATGTAATCGAGGCGGAAAAGAAAGGATCAGAGCCTTTATATTATTTTGACGGGAAGCCTTATACGTTTAAAGAGGCTACACAAACATTTCATCACATATGGGATAAGCTGCAAGCCGACGTGACAGCTGTCGACTATCCTACACAATATAATCAATATACGCCGCGAGGCTGGGAGTTGGATCACATATCGATTATTGATTGGATTAATGAGAGCGTACCAGGTGGGATGAATTCGCAATTCGGGAAGCTGCTGGACGTTGCGTACAATACGATGATGGGAGGCGAGTCAAGCGAGCAAAGCGCCCTAAGCCTGCTGTACCTGCTTGGCTATTCCGATAAACATAGATTTGACCTGTATGGTCCCTCAGATGAAATGTATCACATACGTGGTGGGAACGATCAAATAGCGACACGACTGGCAAAAGCGCTGGAAAACCAAATACAAACTTCTTCCCCGCTTGTTGCCATCCGCAAGAATACAGACGACTCGTATCGCCTGTCCTTTACCGGTTCCGGTCCGCAAGAAGTGACGGCAGATATCGTTATTCTTGCTTTACCGTTCTCTGTTTTGCGCATGATTGATTATAGCCGGGCTGGCTTCAGGCCGTTAAAAGAGACAGCGATTGCTGAAATTGGTATGGGGACGAATACGAAGTTAGCACTTCAATTCAATGAACGGATTTGGGAAAAGCTGAACTGCAACGGTGCCACATTTGCGGATACAGGATATCAGCAAACATGGGAGGTGTCACGGTCTCAGCCTGGAAAATCAGGCATTCTGGTGAATTTCACAGGAGGTGATATCGGAGCGAGCTTTAATAGAGGGACGGCCCAGAGCCACGCAAAAGAATTTCTGCGTCAGTTCGAACCGGTTTTGCCGGGTATTTCTGCCAACTGGAATGGCATAGCGACGCTGGATTACTGGACAGGGTACAAATGGACGAACGGCTCTTATTCATATTATAAAGTAGGTCAATACACTAAATTCGCAGGGATCGAACGTGAAGCGGAGGGACAATGTTATTTCGTAGGTGAGCATACATCTCTGGATTCTCAGGGGTATTTAAACGGTGCGGTAGATAGCGCAGAGCTTGCGGCAAAGGCGCTCATAAAGAAGCTAAAAGCAAAAGTTATAGTATAAACGGGGGAGGGATAGTATATGTTGAGCAACATTGGTCCGGCCGGCCTCATCTTAATTATTATTATCGCGCTGATTGTTTTTGGTCCTAAGAAATTGCCGGAGATTGGACGGGCTTTCGGGCAAACGCTGAAAGAGTTCAAAAAGTCGACTCGTGAGTTGGCGTCAGATGATGAGCATGATCATGATCAAAAAACTAAACTTCTGAAGGGAAGCAAATAAGGGTACACAAGACACCTGTAGTGCTTTTGTGAGGTATCGCTTGATTTTATCCCGCATTTGACGGGCAGTAAGACCCCTGTCTTTAAGCTTAGGAAGCAGACATTCGTTCAACTATCATAAAATTTGAACCGGTAAAATATCTGGGTCTTCCGATAGGGAAAACTTATATATTTTGCCGGTTTTTTGCGTTGTTAGGCTACAAGCTAAAAATATATATGTAAAAATTCATAGATGATTCATGATTAAATAATATTCTTACCTTATTTAACTATTTATTAATTCTTTATGTATATGTCTTATAGTACTAAAAACTGCGTGTTTTTTTGGTACAAATATTGCTAGGATAATTTGATTAGAAGATTTATAAAAATAACAATTTTAATTACTTAACTTCTATGAAGAAATACCGATAAAGTATTCGTTAAGCACTATAAAAGAAAGAGGAGCGCATATATGAAAACAATGGGAATAAGAAACAAGCTTTTATCACTATTCATTATTATTGTAATTCTTATTTTAATGACGACTGCGTTTTTGAACTACAAAAGTACGCAGCAGGCAGTAAAAGAATCGATAGGAAACGTGGGTGTCCAAACCGCTTTAAACGTAGCACAGAGCATTGATGTTGCTACCTATGAAAAATTCTTGCAAAATCCGATAGAGGGAAAAGAATATTGGGAGCTACGTAATCAATTAAATGACATTAGAAAGAAAACGGATGCTCTTTATATTACGATTATAAAGGTGGATAATGAAGGCGGTACCATTATGATTGATGGACAGCCAAAAGGTTCAAAGGACGCTAGTCCAATCGGTGAAAAATCATTATCAGAGCCTAAAGTATTCCAACCTGTGCTTCAGGGAAAAACCAATTATACAGACATCATTCATAATGAAAAGTATGGGGATTTTGCATCGGCTGTCGCTCCGCTAAAAAATAGTCAGGGGGAAATTATTGGCGCAGTGGATGTTGATATGAAGGCACAATTCGTAAACTCTGTTGTAAAAGAGGTGGTTTTTTCTAACCTGTCTACACTTTTGATAAGCAGTGTTGTACTTTTATTGTGTACGGGTTTTCTTGTTATTCTTGTTCTTAGAAAAAGTTTACATCCATTACAATTAATTAGTAGACGAGCTGAAAAGATTGCCAAGGGGGATTTTACAGTAGATGCTGAACAGGCGTCCCTTTCTGTTCAAAGTAAGGACGAGATTGGGCATCTTTCCCGTTCGTTTGATGTAATGGAACAAAATATTTCTCATTTGCTTCGACAGGTTTATACAGCAGTTGGGCATGTAGCCTCAGCATCAGACAATGTGTTACATTCTTCTAGTCAAGCCGGTGAAATATCGATGCAGGTTTCCCATACGATTAACGAAGTAGCTATCGGCAATACAAGACAAGCCGATCAGATAAGTAGTATCCTGAATATGATACAGCAGGCAAACCAGCATATTATGCTGGGGCGTGAACAGGCGGATAGAAATGTTCAAAATGCTGTAGAAGCTGTGGCATTATCGGTAGGAGGAAATAAAGCCATTCATGAATCAATCGAGCATTTGGATGTAATTATGCAAGAAACTTCTCGTGCAACGCATTCCATTCAAACATTAGGCACACGTTCAGAGGAGATTGGAGATATTATTAATGTAATTACATCACTTTCCAATCAAACAAATCTCTTAGCTTTAAATGCAGCTATTGAAGCAGCTAGAGCCGGGGAACATGGAAAGGGGTTTGCTGTAGTAGCGGATGAGGTAAGAAAGCTGGCAGAAGAATCGAATAAGGCAGCGGGACGGATTACAGGATTAATTAAAGATATTCAGGGGGAGACATTGGATACGATTCGGATAATGGAGAGTAACAAAGAATCCGTTGAGAATCAGGTTGCAATCATCCGTCAAGGGGGAAGAGCCTTGGAGGACATCTTAAAGAAAGTAAGTCAAACAGAGGCAGAATCTAAAGAAACAAAGAACAATTTACTTGAAATCAGTAAGAATATCGAAGAGGTTCTGTCTTCTATTCAAGAGATTTCGAGTATTACTGAGCAATCTGCTGCAGCTTCCGAAGAAGTGGCCGCTTCCGCCCAGGAACAGACACGTGCCGTGGAAGAGATAGCATCAAATTCAAACGAGATGAAGCTACTTTCAGAAAAGCTGAAAACAGAAGTGAATAAGTTTGTTCTATGAAAATAAAACGTTTATTAACAAAAAACCGACTATCGCTAGTTATAGTCGGTTTTCTTTGTGTAGTTGTGCATGTAACAATTTCGTAACGATTTTAAGATGGTTTATTACTGATTTGTAAGCATTTGATAACCCCTTTTTTGATACGAAGCCGTATGCTATACGTATGATATTGATAAATGGAGGAACCAGGATGTTTGTTAAAAAAGGAATTTCAATACTATGTATGGCCAGTATAACAGTAACAGGGTGCAGTCTTTTTTTGCCGCCGGGAGATATGATTAAGCCGCCTGTATTTGCCTATGCTTCTACGCCAAAGGATGAAAAAGCTTTCCATGTTGTGAGTGAATTTCTACCGCCGAATGCGGAAATTATTAATCCGAAAAATGCTCAGGAGCAAAGAGGGATACAGCTCAAGGATATTAATGGAGATGGAAAAGCCGAAATCATCGCCTTGTATAAGGTAAAAGGGGATGAAGAGCAGCATCGGCTCATCGTTTTACAGGAAGAGGAAGGCGAAGGGTGGAGCAAGCTGTTGGATTACCGTGCGGAAGGGTATACTGCGGATTTTTTTAAGTTTGCCGATATCACGAATGATGGAAAAGATGACATTCTCATTGGCTGGCGGCTTGGCAGTACGACATGCGGCTTGGATATATTCACATGGAAAGATAACCAGTTAAAAAAAATAGCAAGTGATTATTACAGCAAAATAGAACTTGGAGCGGTGTCGGGGCCAAACAAAAAACAGGACGATAGGGTGGCAATTGCATTATGGAAGCATGATACAGGCGAAGCTTTTGAGGTGGATGTTTTGGCATGGGATGGTACGAAGCTTGCACCAGCACCAGAAGCCTATCCGCATTACTTTAAAAAAGTAGTTTTATATTATGAACAGAAGGTAAAGGAGATGCCAGATGCAGCCTTTTATTGGTACTATCTTGCTGATGCGCAAGTAAAGGCTGGTCAGCCTGAAAGTGGTGTTAAGTCTATCGAAAAAGCATTATCTATCAAACCTAGCTATTATCCTGAGAATAGTCAATTAGAAAACGTGAAAAGGGCAGCCTTGTCTATGATTGAAAGCCAGAAAAAAGAGGAAAGTCCTAAAAAATAATTGAAGTTGTTAGATTTACATACATTCATTCAAAATGAAAACGATCGTGTGTTAACTATCGTGCAGATTGAGACGGAACAAGCGGTACACAATTTGGATGAGATAGTAGCTGTAGAAAATGCAAGGGCAATGGGTGAACATATGCTCAAAGGATTTGAGCGATTGCAGCAGGAACATTAAATAGTAGGAGAAATAAGAGGATTAGGGTTGATGGGGCAAGCGAATTGATGAAAGATAAGGCGACGATGGAACACCTGCGTGCGATACAAGGAACGCAGGTGTTTTGTTTTTGAGCAGGTGTTTCGGTCAGGGAGAAACGGTGTAATTCAACGTGTATTGTTACGTAGATTGGAATGCGATTGGGTAGTCCATACTTTATATTGGCAGGTGTTTTTTGTACAATGAAGAGGCTAAGGGGAGATTCTCTATATGGAGCAGCAATTGCATGACCTGTTTGTTCACTATGGTTATCTTGGAATTATAATAGCTCTCGTGGGAGGCATTGTTGGTCTGCCTCTGCCAGATGAGGTTTTGCTCACGTTTGTGGGCTATAACGTATATCGAGGGAAGATGCTATATATTTTGGCTTTATTGAGTGCTTGTACCGGAACAATAATCGGAATTACATTTAGCTATTTTCTAGGGATGAAGTTAGGAATCCCTTTTTTGAGAAAGTTTGGACCTAAAATCCATATTACGGAAAAGAAAATCGAACGTACACACCAGCTCTTCGAAAAATTCGGCCCCTTTCTGCTTTTCATCGGATATTTTATTCCGGGAATCCGGCACCTTACTGCTTATTTGGCAGGCATCTCCTGCTTAGAAGTACGCAAGTTCTGCTTATATGCTTACAGCGGCGGGATAGTATGGAGCTTTACCTTTATTACACTGGGAAAAATGATGGGTGAAGAATGGAAGAGGGTGGCATGGTCTATTCATCATTACGGCGTGTATGTTTTTGTTTTTATTCTGATTTTGCTGCTTCTTATTTTTATTTATGTAAAGTACAGGCGAAAAGTGAAGCGTTGTAAAAGTGAATAGCTGACAAATTATAGCTGCACAAGCAATTTAATCGAGGTAGTAGATAAACCTATTCATTTATTGAACGAATAGGTTTATTTTACTTTGCGCTATTCATTCATCAGCAGGTCTGCAAGGAATTTTTCCCTGTGTTGTAGGAAGTACTTTGTAATTTGATAATGATCAGTCGCTTCATACTGTATTTCTTCAATACATCCATTATCAAAACTCAGTATGGTCGCGTTTGGATAGCCCAATAAAATTGGAGAGTGAGTAGCAATTATAAACTGGCTATCGCCTTTTGAAACTAAATCATGAAGGACCTTTAAAAATGCCAATTGCTTTGCGGGAGAAAGGGCTGCCTCTGGTTCATCTAATAAATATATCGCTTTTCCTTTAAAACGATGTAAAAACAAAGACAAAAAAGACTCACCATGTGATTGCTTATGAAGGGAGCGTCCTCCGTAATCCTTAAATCCTTTGGTGTCTACCTGATCAATATGGGAAGCGAAATGATAAAAAGATTCTGCCCGCAGAAAAAAACCATTTGTTATCTTTGGAAGCCATGAAAGCCTAATATACTCACCAAGTGCAGATTCAGAGGCATGGACTTCATAATGATTATTTCTCCCGCCACCAGCAGTATTAAATTCACATTTATCTGCAATGGCTTCCAACAACGTAGATTTTCCTGAACCATTTTCCCCTACAAAAAACAGTACATTACTTCGAAAATCAAGTTCATGCAAGGTTTTAATAGACGGTATGGAGAAAGGGTAATGCTCGTAGGATGCAATATTTTCTCGAAGAAGTGTTACCTTTTTTAAAAACATGGAATCACCTCAGAATTTAGTTTCCTAGTAAAATAAGAACGTATGATCTAATTATAATTAGGGAATAGTATCCAATCAACGAATTTTTCAACAGTAACGTGTTTGTGGAATTTGAACTCTTTTGTTTTTTATAGTATAATCCAATGTACCAATCATCCTATGTTTGGAGGTATATGCGTGAAACTGAGGCAAGCAACTCGTTTGACTTTAGTAGATCAGGTTGTTGCTCAAATGGATGAGCTTATTCAGTCAGGTGAATGGCCTGTGGGAAAACGAATTCCGGCGGAGCCAGAACTCGTAAATCAGCTTGGGGTAAGTCGAAATACTGTGCGGGAGGCTGTGCGGGCGCTCGTCCACACGGGTCTTTTAGAAACCCGTCAAGGAGACGGAACATACGTATGTTCATCGAGCGAGCTTGGTGCCGCATTATTGCGTCGACTGCAGCGCTCCACCATTGTAGAAACATTGGAAGTACGGTATGCCCTTGAACAGGAGGCGGCACGCCTGGCTGCCGCACGGCGTACACCAGAGGACATTGAGGCTTTGCGGGAATGTTTGGCAAGCTGCAGCGCAGCGAAAGATGTAGAAGCGTATATTCAGGCGGACATGAAGCTGCACCAGGCTATCGTGAATTCCACGCATAACCGTTTTCTAGCTGATTTATATGAACATATGAACGAAGCCATAAAGGTTTCCATCGGCAGTACAGTAGAGTACACCGTTCTTTCGGAGTTGCACGAAGACATGCAACTGCATGACAAAGTCCATAGTGATTTAGTTACCGCTATTATTGATGGGGAGCCGGAAGCTTCTGCAGGCGCTGTTCGTGCACACATTCAATTATCTCAGGACGTTCTGCTAGAAAAAGACAATAAGGAGCATTCCTGTAATGAATGAAAATGC
>NZ_KE952724.1 GCF_000466385.1 Aneurinibacillus aneurinilyticus ATCC 12856 | reverse complement strand
AAGTGGGAGACTTCTTTCGGAGGGAAGTTAAAACAATGGGCAGAGTCCTGAGAAAGGAAAAAAATCATGCGCATTGCACCGCTTAAAGCTTTATACTTTACCCAGTTTCTATCTGCATTCGCAGACAACATGATTATTTTTATCGTGCTCGCAATTATGCGTCAGGAAAACTATCCGGGATTTTATATCGGCCTGGTCCAGTCCGCATTTCTATTGGCATATGTCGTATGCGCCCCGTTTGTCGGGCCGTTCGCCGATCGGAATGCTAAATCCTATGTGCTGCTTGTAGGCAATGTCGTCAAGGCAGCAGGAATCCTGCTGCTGATGACCGGTATATCACCTGTGTTCAGCTATCTTGTGGTCGGCATCGGAGCCGTAGCCTATAGCCCTGCAAAATATGGTATCCTGCCTGAGCTAACGAACAATAAGAATGCTTTGCTTAAAGCAAATGGTAAAATCGAGGGCTATACCATATTTGCTATTCTCTCAGGCTCTGTAGCCGGCGGTATGCTGGCAGAGTATTCACTATTCTGGTCAATGGCCGTCTGTATTGGCCTGTACCTCGTTTCTATCACTGGAACACTTGCGATCCCACGAATGCCGGGCAATTCATCCTTGCGCTACGACCGGGCACTTTCAGATTTCGTCTCGGATGTAAAATTGTTCTTCTCAAACCCGAAGTGCCGTTTTTCGCTGGTAGGCACCTGTTCGTTCTGGATGTCGTCAACGGTTCTCCGTTTTGCATTCATTGCCTGGATTCCACTAATGTTCGGCATTACTTCACTGGATAAGATCTCGATGCTTGTCGCGGTAACCGGCGTGGGAATTATTGTTGGCTCGTTGGCTACACCATACTTGATTCCGGCACATAAATATTATCATTCCTATTTATATGGACTGATGATGGCGCTTATCGTTATCGTATCTGTTTTTGTCTCCAATCTTTACCTTATCATTGCAGTACTGATGGCCATCGGATTCATGGGTGGCGCCTTTATTGTGCCGATGAATACAGTACTACAGGATGAGGGCCACAAAATGAGCGGGACGGGTAAAGCAGTCGCCGTTCAGAACTTTGTCAACAATACGATGATGTTGTTCGGCATGGGTGTTTATACGGGTGCAACCCGCGCCGAAATCAATGCTCCTGTATGTATCGCAACTGTAGGAATTGTATTGCTTGGCTTCGTGATCTATCTGCACTTCCTAAAGAAAAAGCTTCCCTCCTCAAAAGAGCCACTTGCCGAAGGTACATCTTCTTCTTTATAAAAAACATTAGTTTCTTAGAGCGGACATACTAAAACAGCGGAAAGAGATTGCTCTCCTTCCGCTGTTTTCAAATAGTCGTCAGTGGTGGACACAGGCTCCCTTCTGATGGAAGCTTTACTTTATTGTGCTGCATATTCCTTTTCCTGTTCTACAGGAAAAGAAGCCGCACGCCGAGTCGGCTCTTGGTACGTACGGGATGGCTGCTTCTTCCGCTTTTTTAATAAATAAGAGAGAACAAACCATCCCTGTGCCACATAGAAAACTAGAAAATGTGCGTCTAACAGCAAGTGAAAATATACATTACAAAAAAAAGTATATGTAGTAAAAGCAAAGAACAAAAAATATAGCGAAAGTAATCCATTTCGCATTGTGTTATGATAAAAGATTCCCAGAGCGATGAATGAAATTAAAAAAAGTCCAAGGTAGCTCAAGTATACTGCCATATCAATTTCTCCTGTCGTCCAAAATATGTAGTTCCACTGTCATTTCATGCAGCAGACGACTAGTTTTATTGTCTCTGTAAAATCCGAATCCTCTTCTCTAAATGTATCTTAAATCCTTATACTCCACGAGGGACTTTACGCTTATTTATGTAAGTATTCGTTAAATTGAATACATTTTTTATATATTTCCACATTTTCAATGATTTGAAACTAAACTACATAAAAAAACCGCTCTTACCGAGCGACTTTTTTTCCAACGAACAACCAGACGTACTTATTTAACGGACGAGCGAAAAAATCTAATCCTGCCTCTTGGAAAATATGCTTCATGGTTGAAACCAATGGATAATATTCCGTTCGCAAGTCTTCTAGCAGCGCAAATGCTTTCTGTTCTTTTACCTTCTCATGTATTGCCTGTTTCGCTTTTTCATCCGCATATGCCGTATCAGCAAATACAACCATCCCATTTTCGTTTAGTCTGTCAACCAACTGTTGGATAGCGCGCATTTTCTGTTCATCTGTAAGATGATGAAATGCATACGTGCTAACGATGCCATCCACCCGGCCGATTGATTCTGGTACGGACAGAAAATGTCCGTCCTCTATCGTAAAATCCGGCAATTTTCGAGAGGCTATGCTTCGCATATCCGGCGAAGGATCAATTCCAAATACTCTCCATCCCTCTGAAAGTAGCAATCGGGTCAAATTCCCGGTCCCAACACCAATTTCTAATATCTTGCTTTTCGCTGGCAGCTTTAGTTCTTGTGCTACCTCCCGCAGGATTTGCTCATATCCTTCAAAAACCTCCGCATATTCACCATTCGTATCGACTACCGTCCGATCGTACTCACTTGCCCATTGTTCAAATACGTGGTTAAATTGCACTTCATGCTCTTCCATGTTGTATCCCCTTCTTACTGTAATATATGCAGATGTTCACCCAAGATTATTAATCCGATTGGTCATATAAGATTTATAAATATTATACAAAAAAGCCTTCCTTCGGACAATAGGAAGCCTTTATAAAATGAAACCGCACACAATGAGGGATTACTACCCGTTAAGGTGAGATGAAGTTTTATGAAAAGCTATGCATGATCAATTTCTTTATTTTCTTGTACAGCTTTTTTCAGCTTCTGCAACATGTATCCAATCCCTTTACAGCCCTGCAGGGGAAAACGATACGTACAATCTGTGCCGAATACTTCCCTCACAACCTTTATATGCTTTTGGCCCGCCACAACGAAAATCTCATCGAAGGTATTCAGTCCTTTTTCTTTCGCCTGCTGTTTTAATGCTTCTGTTGTAATAATATCCGGGCTTCCGGAATTAAATGCAAGGTCATAGTTTTCGGGAACAATATCCGTAGGAAACAGAAACCCGTGTTTGGCGGAAAGAATAATCCAGTGGTCAAAAAATGTATCGGCATACGTATGACAAGCGACTCCAAAAGCACTGATATATGCCTCCTTTGCCGGAACGCCTCCACGCTCGGGATGCCTATCCCATATTTTAGCTGCTCCGCATGGTGTAATGCAAAGTCTATTTTTCATTGTGTATCCCACATCCTTTTCAACAGTCGTCAAAGAAAGGCAGTAATTCCAAATACGATAACGACTGAAATCCGTATATAAAGTGTACCAGCAAAAAGGCCGCTCCTCTAGAACGGCCATACGCTTAAGAAATTAATTTTAGTCCGATCGCTGCCCCAAGCACTACGGCAATAAACAAAATCCGGCGCCAATCCTTTGATTCCCCATACCATACCATGCCCAGAATAGCCCCTCCAGACGCGCCTATTCCTGTCCATACGGCATAAGCCGTACCCATCGGCAATGTTTCCATCGCTAAAGCTAGAAACAGGAAGCTTGCACCAAATCCAGCAAGCAACAGTATAAGAGCCTGCCAATTCCGATCTCTATGCAATTTATTAATCATAGCTACACCGATCATTTCAAACACCCCGGCTAATATGAGATATACCCAGGCCATTACGATTCAGCTCCTTCCGGGTTTGACTCTTTGTCTTTGGTCACCAGCTTTAATCCAATGACGCCGCCCAGCAGCAAGAGAATCAGGAGCAATTTCATCAATTTGAACGGTTCGCCAAAAAACACAATCTCGGAAAATACCGTTCCGGCTGTTCCCATTCCAACAAAAACAGCATACACGGTACCGACCGGCAATCTTTCACCGGCCATAATCATCAGATAAAAACTAATAAAAATGGATATAAATGTCCCTATCCAGGTCCATACATCGTATGCATGCTTTAGACCTATCACCCAAAACACCTCAAAAAACGCTGCAATAAACACTTTTATCCAATCCAGATTCATTCCCCTTTTCCTCGCTTCCTTGCATTGATTATGCGTAATATCACACCTGTTGATTATCCATAAGCTGAAAGAAAAGATGCACGCGTCGGCGTGTTCCCTCGTCTTTTTCTCACAAGGAAGAGACACAGCCGCTTTGTGGCGCCAGGGCCGGACCGGCAAAACATCTGAGCCTCTCGGTGCGGGAGACAGTTGCCGGTCAATCTCGTCCCTCTATGCTTCCGTGTGGGAGACGAACCGTCGCCCGTTTGGGGCACGGTGTGGTGGCGATCCACTCTGGATCATACTGGATAATCAACACCCTTGGTGTAATATTTCTTAAAGAAAATAAAAAAAGCCCGAAAGATATCCTTTGCAATAGATACCTCCCGGGCTTTTATCCCTCCGTGACACGGCAACACCGTGCGTTTTCCCTTGGAACAGACCGATGATTGCATCGCGGAACCCTAGAAAACATGGTGTATTCACTTACTACTATTATGACTCAGTTAAAGTTTTTTTTCAAGCTGGCAAAGCGCTGTAGTCTCAGGCAACTATAGAATTCCGGTATTATGGTCTTCTCTCCAGGGCAAGCTTTATCCCAAACCCTAACAGAACAACCCCGGATATACCTTGAATGGCACGCTGTACAGAAGGTTTCTTCATCCATATGTTAACAGAGTGAATTAAATACACATACATGAAAAACCAAATTAAAGTGAGTGCAGCGTATGTAAGCCCCATAATAAGGAATTGTAAAAACGTGTTGCCCCCAGGCTCAAGAAACTGCGGCAGAAAAGTCAGAAAAAAGACAGCCACCTTCGGATTAAGAACATTCGTCAGAAAGCCTTGGCGAAAAGCGGATAAGCTTGCATTCTTTTTTCCGTTCTTATCGCTTTCTATGGCTATGCCTTTTTTCTTTATTGACCATAATGACATGATACCTAAGTAAATAAGATAGACAGCTCCAACATACTTAAAAATCGAAAAAAGAAAAGCCGACTTGACAATAATCGCGGAAAGTCCTACTACAGCAGCTAAAGTATGAATGATTACTCCTGAAATACTTCCCAGCGCCGTTTGAATCCCACCCTTTCTTCCATAAGTAATTGTATTTTGTGTAACTAATCCGGTATCTGGGCCGGGTAAAATAATAAGTGCGATTGACATCAATAAAAAGAGATAGAAATTCCCCACCTTACTCCCTCCTTATGAAAAATATAATATACCTTATTCTAATCATAGACAATTCTTATTTTTCGATAAAATCATTCAAAATCCAAGATGCAGCAGCTAAGAAGCCTCCTTTTCTCAAACGATTTGAAATTGTTTTTCTTTCGTACATATGCCCACCTTTTCAAGGTAACATGATTTCCTCTCTTCGGTTAATTCCATTGAGGGGATTTTTTTATTTGGAACTTTTTCTATTTATGGATCGTAATACATAGTGCGCAGTGAATTTCCTTGTCTTGCTTCTGTAGTTGGCAGGCTACAGGAGCATCCCATGTTTACTCTTTCTAGACTTGGGGAATATGGTATGTAACACCATTTACTCCCCACCACAGTGGGGCTGTCCAGAAAGTCAGTGAAAGCTGACTGCTGGACGCCCCGTTTTTGTTGAATGTTAAAAATGCACACAAAAAAACCGTCATTTCCTGTAAAATGAAAGATTCTGGATTTGGAGATGCATATTCCTGACCCT
>NZ_KE952723.1 GCF_000466385.1 Aneurinibacillus aneurinilyticus ATCC 12856 | reverse complement strand
CGTGGTGGCTGCCAAGCCATGGTAGTTTGGGACACCCTCTTCTTTCTTTCCTGTATCCTCGCGCTATTTTCGAGAGCCCTTATTTTCGCGAATCATGCTATACTGTATGCTGGATTTTTCAAGCTTGTAACAGCTGACTTCGCCTATTTCTTACACCTTAGAGCTTATTTTTCAGAAGGTTTGTCAGCGTCTTTATATCGCCGTTTCCTACATCGTGTGTCCGGATATACTTAATGATCTTTTCTTCCTTTTCCTTTGTCAAAGATACGTTAGCAAGACCAGCTAGCTGTCGGATTAATTGCAGTAACTTCTGATCGTCGTTCAAATCGCTTTTCTTTACGCCTCCAGCCAACTTCTCAAGCTGAGACGTATCCACATTCCTGCCCTGCAATTTATCAAGAAATTTTTTCGGGATGTTTGCCATACCCTACATCTCCCTCCTTCCACTATACACAACAGTGTATGAGCAAAAATAGGAAAAAGTGCGGCTTTTCGGTTTATCAGTCCGTCACCCCCTCATCGATTCTCAAAATATTCAAGTGCCAGCTCTTCCGTTTCATGACGACGTACCCGGCCCATTAAGTCGCTGACCGCCTCACGAGGCGCCTTGTTTTCAAACAGCAACGCATGCAGCTCACGGGTAATTGGCATCTCTATATCGAGCTTACGCGACAGATCATAAGCGGCCTTCGTCGTCTTAATACCCTCGACAACCATTCCCATATTCACAGTAATTTCATCTGGACTTAATCCTTCTGCCAGCATATTTCCAGCGCGCCAGTTTCGGCTATGCTGGCTGGTGGCCGTCACCACCAAATCCCCGACACCCGCAAGGCCAGTGAACGTTAGCGGACTTGCTCCAAGTTTAATCCCAAGGCGACTAATCTCGGCCAGCCCTCGTGTAAGAAGCGCGGCTTTTGCATTATCGCCGAACTTCAATCCGTCGCTTACCCCTGCACCGAGAGCGATAATGTTTTTCAGTGCACCACCAATCTCCACTCCGATTACGTCCGGATTCGTATATACACGAAACCGGGCTGTAATAAATGCATCCTGTACTTCTTCAGCCACTTCGATAACTTCCGCAGCCACTACGACCGTGGTAGGCGCCCGTAAGCCTACTTCTTCAGCATGACTTGGTCCCGACAATACAGCAATTCTTTTATGGAACGCTTCAGGTACCTCTTCCTTGATTACTTCACTCATCCGTTTAAGTGAGTCAATCTCCAATCCCTTTGTCGCATGTACGAGAATCGCTTCTTTATGTAGATACGGAGCAAGATTACGAATCGTAGCCCGCATGGCATGGGATGGAACAACAAGCAAAATTAATGTTTTATCCCGAACGACATGCTCAAGCGACGCGCTGGCCATAATATTTGGTGAAAGCTTAATGCCAGGTAAATACCGTTTGTTCTCTTTCTTTTCATTCATCTCTCGCGCCAATTCTTCCCGTCTAGCCCAAAGCGAAACATGGTCATGGTTCTCTGAAAGTACGGTTGCAAGCGCCGTACCCCAGCTACCGGCACCGATTACCGCAACACTTCGTTTCATACATATCCCCCTTATCGTTTAGACTGCCCTAGTTTCCGTTCTGTACCTCGAATCAAGCGCTTAATATTGTCTATATGGCGTATATACCCTAACGCTGCTATAGCAAGCGTGCCAATAATATACGTGAGAGAGGCTCCATTTACGATAAGAATAATAGGGATAAGCGTAAAGAAAACAAGCGATCCAAGCGACACATACCGCGTAATGGCAATGACTGCAATCGTTATAATGACTGCAATCAAAGCAGGCAACGGCGTAAGCGCAATCAGCGTACCAATGGTAGTAGCAACTCCCTTGCCGCCACGAAACCCAAAAAATATAGGCCAATTATGCCCTATAATTGCAGCCACCCCGGAGAATACAACGACCCAGTCTTCTCCTCTGGATAACCAATATGCAATACCTACAGCAATTGCGCCTTTAGCTGCATCCAACAGTAATACAGCAATGCCTGGCCCTTTTCCGAGCACCCGCAGTGTATTGGTTGCTCCTGCATTACCACTGCCATGCTGTCGGATATCGATTTTTGCGATTTTTTTTGCAACAAGGATGCTAAAGCTAATCGATCCGAGCAAATAAGAAAGAATGATGACAACCGCTCCCATTCGGTCTCTCCCCTTCCCTATTCCGACTTGTTCCGTGCCAGAATACGAACCGGGGTCCCTTCTAGCGGAAAAGCTTCTCTAATCTTGTTTTCCAGATAGCGTTGGTAAGAGAAATGCATTAATTCAGTATCATTGACAAACAGCACAAATGTTGGTGGCTTGACTGCAACCTGCGTGGCATAATTGATGCGTAGACGCCGTCCTTTGTCGCTTGGCGGCGGCGTTACTGTCGTCGCTTCATGAATTAAGTCGTTTAGCACCGGTGTCGCAATGCGCATCGCATGCTGTTCAGCTACCTGGGTTACTTTTGGAAGCACGGTCTGTATCCGCTGCTTCGTCTTTGCGGATACGAATAAAATCGGGGCATAGGCCAAGTATTTGAACTCCTCACGAATGTCAGCGATGAATTTATTCATCGTACGCTCATCCTTTTCCACCGCGTCCCATTTGTTGACGACAATAATGACACCACGTCCCGCTTCATGAGCATAGCCAGCTACTTTTTTATCCTGTTCGATGATGCCTTCCTCGCCGTTAATAACTACCAACACAACATCGGAACGTTCCATCGCCCGTAACGCCCGCATCACGCTATATTTCTCGGTCGATTCATATACCCTGCCGCGCTTGCGCATGCCCGCCGTATCGATAAGTACATATTCCTGACCTTCAAACGTAAACGGGGTATCAATTGCATCGCGCGTTGTACCCGCAATGTCGCTTACGATTACGCGTTCTTCCCCAAGCAGTGCATTCACCAGCGATGATTTGCCTACATTCGGTCGACCGATAAGTGATACGCGGATGACATCCTCATCGTATTCATCATCCTTATATTCTGGAAAATGCTTAATGATTTCATCCAGTAAATCACCGATACCGGTAGCATGCGCACCAGAAATCGGCATCGGTTCACCCATACCTAATGAGTAAAATTCATATACATCGTTAAGACGCTGTGGATTATCAATTTTGTTAACTGCAAGCACGACCGGTTTCTTGGAACGGAACAGCATACGTGCCACATCCTGGTCCTGATCGGTAATACCGACCGTACCGTCTACCACCAGAACGATAACATCCGCTTCATCCACTGCCAGCTCCGCCTGATGCCGGATGGATTCAAGCAGTTCATCATGATCATCAAAATCAATACCGCCTGTATCAATTAAATGAAACGGTTTGCCGAGCCATTCCGCCTGGCTATACAAACGGTCACGAGTAACGCCCGGAATGTCCTCAACAATCGCCAACCGCTCCCCTACAATTCGATTAAACAGTGTCGACTTGCCCACATTCGGCCGGCCGACAATCGCTACTACAGGATTTGCCATAAAATAACTTTCCTCTCTTTTTCAATATCTCTACTATCATAGAATGAATTGTAAGGACAAGCAAGACAAACCATCCTTCTCCCTTCCCTTCATCTTCAGTTATACAGCCTGACTCATTATTTTTCTGCATTATGAATGCTTGACGATAATAAGTGTATCCGGGGTGATTTCATGAACAACTCCGTCCAAAATTTTTTCAAGTGTGAAGGCGATTTGCTGCAATTCCTGCTCTCCTTCAGCATAAAAAATAGGCGCGCTTCCCCCGATGCGGCTTCGATTTTTCGTAATCACCGCAAGAATGTATTGTTGAATTGAAATGCCCATACGTTAACGCGCCCCCTTCGTCTGCTGATTGGCATTCGCTTTCCGGGGAAGCCTCACTGCGCTGTCCAATACAGGCACATACCTTACCGTGGTAAGCACTTTGCTTTTATCCTTTTCTTCCGGCAGCAAGAAAACGCCGAGCTGTCCGTTCTGCATATTACGTTTGGCAAGTGGCACAAGCGCTGGCTCTCCAGAATCGCGGTACACACCATGAATAGATGACACGTCATGCAGAATTGCCTGACGCTGTCCAAGATTTGCTATCGTAACAAGACTTCCGGCACTCTTTGGCGTAATGACAACCCCAACCCCGTGTTTGAGTATCACATCCTGGTCCGCACGTAATCCAATATTCATAATATAAATGTCGTCCACATACAAATTATGTCCATCAATCCCAATTTTCCCTTCCTGAACATCTGCGATTTGTCCAAGTAATTTGCCTGACATGAGCCGACCATTAATAAAAAACATAACAATGCCTGCTACAAGCGCCCACCAGATTGAAGCTTGAATAGCGACAAATGTCACAACAAGGGAAGTAAACATGACAAGATAATTGCGACCTTCGAATACTTGGGCAATTCCCTCGATATAGGAGACACCACGCGGAACAAGTTCCATGGCATCAAGTTGTTGTAGCATATTTCGTTCCATATTTCTCACCTCACGAAATTGCTGAGCCGCCAGACCAAGAAATGTGACTGCTGTCCAATCCGGTTTTAGGATGGAGGGAATGACGACCGCACCCACAAGTGAAGCGATGACGCCAAGCGCAATGTGAATAATCCGACCATGCGGATATGTAGGATATTGACGGTAGTCTGTCCGCAGCATGTACAGGCGAGCGGCCACCCCTACCAGTACTCCGACAGCTACGGGGATCGTGTACGTAGCCATTCTTTATCGACTCCTTTTCACCAACACTTTGCGTACCAGTGTGGTACTGGCGTCCACACAGCGGAATACCACCATATGCAGAAGCAGGGCCATAAACAAAGAAAAAACAAGCGAGTCACGAAATGACAATTCCCCTATTACAGCGGGAATGCCGGGCGGATTGAGAAATATCCCGGACATGACTTCCATGAAGCACAGCCCTAGACCCGCAATCGTTATTACCTGTTCTGCATGGCGGCTCATAACAAGCGGCAGTACGGCTGTGGCCCCTGCGATAAGGTAGGTTTCATCCACAACATGCAGTACAGGGTCAAGCTTGAGTACGTATCGAAGCAAAAATAACGTAACACCTGTAAGAAGAGCTGCTGCAAAGTTATAGCTCCGAATATCCTTTTCTTGTCTTCCCCACAAAAAAAAGAAATAAACAGCAGGCAGCACAAAAGCACCTATGCTGACCGATATCATTGAACCAAGGGGTATATACCAACCGCTGGTCACATACATAGCAAACAAAAGGGCCAAAAATGTTCGCATACGGAGTTGCAGGCGTACAAGCAGCCCATCCAGCGCCCCCATCCATCCCAGCACAACAATAAACAATAGACAGATAACCGATAAATATCCCGGATTCATACGTGCAAGTCTCCTTTTCTTTCTAAGGTTTCTGTAAGTATTATTGCCGAAAAAGAGAAAGTGCATAGCATAAATATTAAAACAGGAAACAGGGAAAGCAATGCCAGTTAAAAAGGTAAAAGGCAACAGTCGCATAAAGCGAAAGTTGCCTTTTTATTTCTTCTACCGCCGTGCAAGCGCAGTGCAATTAATGCCGCGCTGAGCTGCCCAGTGATATGTATCTCCTGTAACAACGAGTGGAACTCGCTGGAGAGAGGCGATGGATGACGCTCCTAAAGCCGTCATGATGACTGTAAGTTCTTCGTGGAGACTTTTTACATATTCGATTGCTTTCTGCATTTCTCCATCTACTGCATAGCGAAGAAAGGCCCCGGCCATACCTACGCAAGAAGCACCTAGAGCCAGGCATCGTGCCACATCAAGTCCCGTGCGAATACCACCGGTGGCCATAACATCAACCCGCCCTGCGAGCTGTGTTACCTCCAATAGGCTTACTGCTGTAGAAATTCCCCACTCATTTAGTATGTCGAATGGCTGCGTCCGCCGCATATTTTCGATTTGAGCAAAATTCGTGCCGCCACGCCCACCTACATCAATTGCCGCTACACCACAGGAGACAAGCTTCTCCGCTGCTTCCCGTGACATGCCAAACCCGACTTCTTTTACAATAACGGGTATCTCCAATGCAGTCACAATCGCTTCGATACGACGCAGCGCACCACTAAAGTCGCGTTCTCCCTCAGGCATAATCAACTCTTGCATTACGTTTAGATGGATCTGTAATGCATCGGCTTCAATCATATCTACAGCGCGAAGCGCCATATCAGGTGTCGCCTCTGCCCCTAAATTACCGAATAAAATTCCATGGGGATGCTCACGGCGTACAATCCGATATGTTTCAATCAAAGATGGCTCTTTAATTGCTGCCATCTGAGATCCGACTGCTAGCGCCATTCCTGTTTCATGTGCCAACATTCCAAGTGATTGATTAATCGTATATGTTTCGCTTGCTCCGCCTGTCATCGCGTTTACAACAATCGGCGAACTCAGTGCGAGTCCGCCGATTGTTGTATGTGTATCCACTTGTTCATAAGCGATGTCAGGCAGGCAGTTATGCACAAACTTCACATCCTCCAACCCGTGCGCACCGGATTGGCCGGTTGTAAGCGCGTGCTCTACATGTTCGCGTTTTCGTGAAGTTCTTGACATTGCGCTCCCTCTGTCATGGATTAGGATTTAAACTTCTTAAGCAGATCGCCCATGCGATCGCCAATCGTCACGCCCATACCGCTCGTGTTATTCTCTTCTGCCTGATAGGCTGCTACTTCTTTCTTCGTTTCCTGTTTTTGCTTGTCATCCTGTACTTCCCGGATACTCAAGCTCATACGTTCTTCTTCAGGGTTGAAATCCAGAATTTTTACGCTTACTTCTTCGCCCTCTTTTAGCACTTCATCCGGTGTGCCAATATGGCGGTTAGCGATTTGAGAAATATGAACAAGACCTTCTACCCCTGGCGCCACTTCCACAAAGGCGCCAAAGCTCACCAGGCGCTTCACTGTACCCTGTACCACATCGCCAATCTTAAAGTCCTGAGCGGCTTGCTCCCACGGTCCTGGCAACGTTGCCTTAATGCTAAGGCTGATACGCTCGTTGTCCTTGTCAACCTTCAGGATTTTCACATTGACTTTGTCGCCTTCCTTGAGAACATCGGATGGTTTGTCAACATGATTCCAGGCAATTTCAGAGATGTGGACCAGTCCATCCACTCCGCCTACATCAACAAAGGCGCCGAAATCAGTCAGACGCTGTACTGTACCCTCAATAACAGAGCCTGGTTCAAGCTTATCAAGCACCGTCTGCTTTTGTTTGTCTGCTTCGTCTTCAAGCACGGCGCGATGGGAAAGAATCACTTTGTTTTTCTCTTTATCGAGTTCAATCACTTTAATGGAAAGCGTTCTTCCTTTATAATCAGAAAAATCCTCTACAAAGTGGCGCTCCACATGTGAAGCCGGGATAAAACCACGAACGCCCAAATCAACCACAAGGCCACCCTTCACATTGTCGGCAATCGTTGCCTCAAACACTTCACCGGATTCAAACTTGCCAGCAAGCTCATCCCATGCCTTTTCAGCGTCAACCGCACGTTTGGAGACGATCATCTCATCCTTCTCTTGATCAAGACGGATGACCTTTACTTGGATTTCCTGGCCTTCGGAAAGAACATCAGCTACCTTTTCGATATGAAGGCTGGAAACTTCACTAATCGGAAGAATGCCGTCATACTTATAGCCAACATCAATCAAGGCTTGTTTTTCATCCACACGAGAGACAGTGCCGGTTAACACCTGGTTAACCTCAACTCCGCCCAAACCTTGTTGACCATTCATTTCGTTTTGATTTTCCTCTACCATAGACCATACCTCCTTGAAATAAAAGCCATTCAAACAATAAATGCTTCTTACCTCTAAAAGAAACAACAAGCATTTATAGCAAACAGCAGCATATTTATCTTAGCTTACCAAAGTTATATGTACGAATGCTAGTGCCAAACCTGCTAATTTCTGGACTATATATACCCTGATAAGCAAAATACCTTACACTACACAGAAAATAGCACTGAAAGCTACACCTGTGGTTTATGTATATCTAGAATTTTCTGGATTTCACTCCGGATAATTTCGGCGGCGGCCTGTGTACGTTCTGCAGTTTCTTTACCCGCTACCGCCGCGGTTAAATCAATCGGCTGTCCATAAATTATAGTGACGCTGCGAAAAAGGCGATAGGGTCCAATAATCGCTACAGGTACAACCCGTACACCAGATTTCAGTGCAATCATCGCAGCGCCTGGCTGGATGTTGCCTACATTGCCCTGACTTGTCCGATTGCGCTTACCTTCCGGAAAAATGCCAAGCACTTTGCCTTGTTTAGCAAGTTCTAACGATGTACGAATCGCTTGGCGGTCACCGGCCCCACGCTTAACCGGATACGTACCGAAATCCTTAATTAGACTGGAGATGACCGGAATACGAAACAACTCAGCCTTGGCCATAAAATGCACCTGACGCTCTATCCCACAGCCAAGCAGCACAGGATCCCAATTACTGATGTGGTTTGCACAAAGCACAAGACCCTCTCCATCCGGAATATTCTCCTGTCCAATAACCTTCCAACGATAGAAACCTTTAAAAATTCCCCGGAACAATCCGCGAAAAAACGGATATGTTTTACTTTCCATATCTTACGCCCTCTCCCCGATTTTTTCCCGATATAGCGTGACGATGCGATCCACTACTTCATCGATGCTACGTCCGGTTGTATCGAGCCGTATGGCGTCTTCTGCCTGTTTCAGCGGCGCGATTGCCCGCTTACTGTCTTTGCGATCCCTCTCTTCAATATCTCGCAGCAATTCAGCGTAATCAGCATGTACGCCTTTCTTTTCGAATTCTTCCATCCGACGGCGTGCACGCTCCTCGATGGATGCTGTCAAAAAGATTTTCACCTCTGCATCCGGCAACACCGATGTTCCAATATCACGACCGTCCATCACCACATCTTTGTGGCTGGCAATTCGCCGCTGCATATCTACCAGTCTCTCACGCACAAGCGGATAAGCGGCTACTGTCGAAACATGCCTGGTCACTTCCCGGGAACGGATGGCCTCGGATACGTCTTTATCGTCCACGTATACATGCTGTACCCCATTTTTGATTTCAAGCATCAAATCAATTGCATCAAGCATCTCCCGCAGGCTGTGCTCATCTTCTATAGAACATCCGCGGACAAGCGCAGTAAGCGTCACTGCCCTATACATCGCCCCGGTATCCACGTACAATATGCCAAGCCGCTTTGCGACCTGCTGTGCTACGGTGCTTTTACCGGCTCCTGCCGGTCCATCAATTGCAATTTTCATCGTACCATCACATCCCAACTAGGCAAAGAAGAAAGCTAAAATACATCATGCCAGCTTCTTGCTTTCAACCTTTTCTCTCTATGTTTTTTCAAAAAAAAAGCAGGTTGTGCCTGCTTCTTTTTTTGCATATTTGATTCAAAGCGCAGATTTATCCACCAGTGTACTTATTACCTTCATAGTATCATAGGGCCTTAAGGTGATGCAACGCCTTCCATCCGTACCGTGTCGACTAGCCAATATCGGACAGGATCATACGTAAGTAAAGCCTGGCTGACGATAAGCAGCACCCATCCGGCCACAATGGTGATAATCAAGCATGCCTCTACTCGACGGGCCAGGCTGGTAAAACGTTTTTCGTAAGCAGATTCTTCAGCTCGTCTCAAAAGAAATCCTCCCTTCGTTTTCACCAGTATCGCCTGTCCCGCCCTCCCCTTATTCTTCGTTACAATGCATGCGCTTTAATTTTTTCTGCTTTTACCTCTTCGCCAGTAAGCGCATTAATATAAATACGATACCTGTCCTTATCGAATCCGCCGTAGAACTCATAAGAGAATACTTCCTGACCTCTTTCGTCTTCAATTACTGCAAGGCGTGCCTCTTCGACTTTCAAGCCCGCATTCACCTTCTTGCGAGCCTGCGCCTCGGTTATCTTCGGCTTCGGCAGTACACGCGCCTTATGGTTTAGCACATAGCTTTCACTCTGGAATCCTGATATATTTCCTTTATCAAGCGCTACCTTTACCGTAATCGTATCTGGATATACGCGGACATTACCCTGCCTGTAGGCGTACGTAAAGACGGCAAGATTTTCATACTCGCTATAGGAAACGGCTTCCATAGATCGATATCCCCGTTCGTTCAGATACGCGTCTGCATGGCGTTTGGCTTCCTCGATTCCAAGCTTTCGGCCATCGATTTTACGCTCGTCGAGCATCCAGACGACCTGACCACCCTTTTTGGCCACATCTACGTTAATGGGGGCTGAATTATCCTTGCGCACAATATGGACGCTGAACGATTGATAATCTCGTCCATTTCCGTTATCCACTACTTTTGCTTCTTTTATTTGCTCAGGTTTCAGTTTTGCAAATGCAAGTGCTTTACGCTTGGCTTCCTCAGCGCTAATTGGCGTCCCCTTAATGGACTGGATTTTTAGCTTACGAGACGTATTCAGACTTCCGATTCCCGAGCCAAAATCGACATCTTTGTACCTCCCTACGCTGTTATCAACCACTTTAAGGCCATCAATAATCACGTTATCCTGTTTCTTTTCTTCAGTAGCTAATGCTGTCTCTACATCCATCCATCGTAGTTGTTTGTCGAGAATGGCCGTCTGTACAGTCTGCAGTTGACCCTGCATATCCTTGGAATGGCGATAAAGCGTCTGCAGCGTTTTATACTCCTTGTCCGTTAGCGGCTGCTTATCCAAATCACGAACAGCAGTCTGGTAACTGAAATCGGCTACATTAGCAAGAAACTTCTCCGTCTCATTGAACGGCATCAACGTCAAGGGCAGCTGACCTACGTCATTTTGCGCCGAATAAGCGAGGCGCCAAACATTCGTTAAGCTTGGGGTAAGCTGTTGGCGGGAATTGACGGCAATTGTTTTACCAAGCTCGTCCTGAAGCTTATCCATGTGATAGTTCAAATTATGGAATGCCCGCTGATACTGATTTTCCGCCTTAATAAGCACGGAGTTTTTTTCTTGATTTTCCTGGTAGCCCCACATACCTGCTCCTATAACTCCGACCGCAAGAATGGGCGCCAACACGCCTGCCACTTTCCAATACATATCTGCATCACCTTTCCTCTTGTCTTCCAAGCTTACATACGTGTTGGTAGTAGTGTGAGGAAAGGCTTGCCCGTTTATGCAAAAAAAGCGAAAAGGAAGTATCCTTTTCGCTTTCTTTTTTATTTCCGTCCACTCTACAGTTGTTCGGAATAAATATGAAAGTTACGGTCATTGCTGCAAATGCACTGCTTAAATCCTGTCTCGATCCTTCCGTTTTTCTCGCGGCTTCCACGCAGGACATAACGTTCGCCGCACACCGGGCAGTAAATCGTTACTTTATATCGCTCATATTCGGTCGTCATATTTTTTCCGCCTCCTCCTGTTCATAGTGTCGCCTAAAGGCAGCGGCAATAGACCTGTCTAGCGCGTCACTGCTACGTCGAATAGCAACGGACCATAAAATTACCATAAAAGGAATAATTAACCAAGGCCAAATGTTGCTGCCTGCCGTAAGAATAAAATCGTACGTACCATGCAAAAGGATCGGAATCCCCAAACTCATTCCTAAATATATACACTTTCTGTGCGGATCAGCTACAAACTTTGCTTTGCCAAGATAATATCCCATTAACACACCAAACAATCCATGACTTGATACCGGGAGCAACGCTCGGAAAAACGCTGTGGATAATCCATGCGACAGCAGGTAGAAAAAGTTCTCCAATGTCGCGAATCCAAGCGATACCGCCGCCGCATATACGATACCATCGTACGGTTCATTAAACTCTACATGCTTATATACCGTATAATAAATCATAAACCATTTAAAAAATTCTTCGAGAAATCCTGCAAGGAAATACGATTGTGCAAACACGCCCAAATCCAGTTCTTCTTGAAAACCAAACTGAATGACCATTACAGGAAAAACAAGTAAAATACCAGTGATAAAGCTTTTTACCACCATATGTAATGGCTCTGTTTCATATTTGTCTTTTAAATAAAAGTAGCTCAAAATAGCAATACCAGGAGCAAGCGCTGCTCCTAAGGTCGATATCATAGCATTCGACTCCCTTTGTTCTTCCGATTCTCCTTGTTTTATCGTACCATGGAATATGGATGAAAGAAATATTATTACTGAAGGTTATGGTGAGAAATATGCAAGGAGCCACAAGAAAAGTCATCATCCTCAATACAAGTGGGACGATCGCCATGTCCGTTGACGATATTACATACGATTGAACCGTTGCTTCTGACAAATCAGCAATCGTTACCAAAGCGATGTGTTCAAACAACAACCTAGGTGCTGATGCAAATACTGGCAGACGCGTGCATCTTATTTTTTCTAAATAGATGGGTAATCAACAGGCGGGCTCTATGTATTCTTGTTTCAGCGACCAATAATGTTGCTTACGTTAATTGGTGAATCGGGGTAAAGGAGTATACAATTATGCGTAGCATTAACTGGATTCGCATCCTTGCCATCCTTATTTCTTTTCCTATTGGTTTATTAGCTTACTATGTGGCTTTGGAAATGATATATAATCAACCTGTTCATGATGTAAAATCCGTTGCTTTATATGGAGGCATTATTTATTTGATGTTTGGAATACCACTGTATATCGGTCTTTTTGATTTCCTTAAATCGAAAGTGCCTCCATCATCTTTAGGTGTTGTTTATATAAGTTGTATAATTTTGAGTGGAGTTCTGCTAACTTTACTTGTTGTTTTCTTAGCTGACGGAAACGTAAAACAAATTATAAGCCCAGAAGGTAATTTGTTTGGAATTTTATATATTGTAACAGGTGTTGCCTTTGGCTCTATGTGCTTATTGGAAAGGAAAATATACAAAACTATCTGATTGCTTTTTCAAAGCCTCTTTTATCGTAAAAAATAAAATGATTTTAATACAGAAAGGAATGGATAGCATGACGCATAAGAATAAAAACACAGATGCTAAACAAAATACACCTACCATGGTCAATGAGTTAGAAAGAACCATTACTGCAGATGAGCTGGCCAACTCTGAAAATACAGTAATTGGAGACGAAAAAGGAGCTTCTGAAAAAAAAGAGGATGATTGTGGAACTTGTAGATCTGGCCTTTAAATTAAAAATATACGAATCATAGAAGATGGCGGCTTCTTATTGGGCCGTTCTCTTGTTTATATTTCTAACATCCATCTTTCGTAAAGTTCAATAATACATAAAAAGGGAGGATTTAACCTCCTCCCTTCTCGCTAATTAGAACACTTCTTTAATATCATCTATATCACTCGCCAGAAGCACAGCAAGCCTCATTCTTGCTTTTTTGCTATCATAATCCTTTCCTAACATTACCCCTTTTGTATACAGGTCATATGCGCTTCCCGGATAATCATAAGTCGTGTAAACATGGCCCTCTTCTGCGCTTGTAGTAATAACCACTTGCACACCATTCTTTATAGCCCGCTCAATACCGTCCATCATTTTAGGAGCAACCTGTCCCCTGCCTACGCCTTCAAGAACAATTCCTTTTGCACCACTTTGAATTGCTGCATCAATAAATTTACTATCCGCTTCAATGTAGCACTTTATGATATCAACTGGAGGGATTTCTTTAACAATGTTAAAACTTTCATTGCATACAGGTTTTTGATAAATTTTTACTACATCATTATCAATAATGCCAAAATATCCAAAGCCAAACACATCAAATCCCTGAATATTGGATGCATGAACTTTCTTTACATATTTAGCGGAGAATATACGCTCATTAAATACAACAACCACTCCTGAACCTCTTAATGTTTCATCACAGGCAGTGTAAATAGCGTGCCTGATATTTATATACACATCATTACTTAAATCCTCTAGTGATCGTTGTGAGCCAGTTAAAACAACGGTTCTTTCGTCGCTAATAACTAAGTCCAAAAAATATGCCGTTTCCTCCATAGTATCCGTACCATGAGTGACAACAATGCCATCAACTGATTCATCCTTAAAGATTTTTTCAATATGACTTTTTAATTCCAACAGTTCATTAAACCCTATGTGCATAGAAGGTAATTGAAAGGCCGAATCAACGACAACTTCTATATTTTTGGGCAAATTGCACATATCAGCTAATTCTTGACCAGATAATTCTCCAGAAGATAACATTCCTTTTTCATTTGCCTTACTTGCAATTGTTCCACCTGTGGTTAACAAAACTACTTTACGCATTTAATCCTCCATTAATTTGAAAAAGATTATTATGGTTTTATGCGAATTTATTGTATCATTATTTTAGTTTCAAGATAGAACTTTATCGGTAATATCATGCTCATTCTTAATATGTAATACACTTTATCACACCTGTTGATTATCCATAAAATAGAAATTCAAGGATAAAAAATCCCCTACAAATGATATTGTAGAGGATTTTTTCGTTTATTTTAACGGTTATACCCAGCCGCGGAACTGGCTTGCTTCCGCCATCTTGCGTACGCCCACCATATAAGCGGCTAGACGCATGTTTACATCGCGGGACACGTGCGTATTATATACATTTTCAAACGCACGTACAAGCACTTCGCGCAGACGGCTTTCCACTTCTTCTTCCGTCCAGTAATAGCCCTGGTTATTCTGCACCCATTCAAAATACGATACGGTTACTCCACCTGAGCTTGCCAGCACGTCTGGAACAAGCAGAATGCCCCGCTCAGTCAAGATGCGTGTCGCCTCCAGCGTTGTCGGTCCATTTGCCGCTTCAACTACGATGCTCGCTTTAATGTTATGTGCATTGGATGCCGTAATCTGATTCTCGATTGCGGCTGGTACCAGAATATCGCAGTCCAGCTCAAGTAATTCTTTGTTGGAGATTGTGTTGCTGAACAGTTTTGTTACCGTACCGAACGAATCGCGACGATCCAGCAGGTATTCGATATCCAGTCCATTTTCGTCGTGCAATGCACCATATGCATCAGAGATAGCAATAACTTTTGCTCCGGCATCATGCATGAATTTCGCAAGGAAACTACCCGCATTACCGAAACCTTGTACGACAACACGCGCACCTTTCAAATCAATGCCTTTTTTCTTAGCTGCCTCTGCAATACAAATCGTTACGCCTTTAGCGGTTGCCGTTTCACGACCTTGCGATCCGCCGAGCACAATCGGTTTACCTGTGATGAAGCCTGGAGAATCAAACTCACGGATGCTGCTGTATTCATCCATCATCCATGCCATAATTTGCGAGTTAGTGAATACGTCCGGAGCAGGGATGTCTTTTGTTGGTCCTACAATTTGGCTGATAGCGCGTACGTATCCACGGCTTAAACGCTCCAATTCACGGAACGACATCTCACGCGGATCGCAGATGATGCCACCTTTACCGCCACCATACGGCAAATCAACGATACCGCACTTTAAACTCATCCAAATCGAAAGCGCTTTTACTTCGCCTTCTGATACTTCTGGATGGAAACGAACACCACCCTTTGTTGGCCCAACCGCATCATTATGCTGAGCCCGGTAACCAGTAAACACCCTCGTCTCGCCATTGTCCATCCGCACCGGGATACGTACAGTGAACATGCGCATCGGTTCCTTCAAGAGCTCATACATCTCTTTCGGATATCCCATTTTGTCAAGGGCTTCAGCAATCACCGTCTGTGTTGACTTCAGCACATCCAGGTTCTCTTGCTGCTGCTCTGCGCTCCCATTCGCAGAAGCAGTTGATTCGGTTACCACGTCTTTTTCTCCCATTTTTTACCACCTCGAAAAATTCATAAGTCTGTCAAGACATAGCAAGTATAACTCTTTCCTCTACGTTTTGGAAGGCGTAAAGCTGGCTTTTTCTTTATTAAATAAAAATGGAAGCTTGCCCAGCGAGCCATTGCGGTTTTTATTCATACGAATAACAATCTCCTCCTGCTTATGCTCCCGTTCGCCTTTACTTCGCTCAAATACGAGCAGAACATCAACCGAAGCTTCCACCGTCCCCGGCATTCTGTCTCCCTCACCGTTGCTTTTTAACGAGGAAACCACAATGGGAATATCCCATTTTCGCGACCACTGATGAAGCATGTATGCCACTAATGCTTCATTTTCTCCTGGCATTAAGCGTCCGTCTTTGTCACGCACCGGCACACGCTGAATATGATCAATAAATACTACCGGGGCCGTACCAAGCGATTTCGTTATTTGTTCCACACAATCCTCAATATCATACAGAGACGTATCAAATTTGCCTTCGATCGTGAATAAATGGTTAGCAATCTTTTTGTATTCTTGATTTGCCTGCTGAACTTTCTCTGCTTCCACTTGTCCTGTCAATACTTCTTCCGTAGATACATCAAGGAAGCGAGCCATCGAACGGGCCCACAGCTCAAACGCTGTCATATCCCATGTCACATAAACAACCGGAACCTCATGTTGCGCAATTTGATCTGCCATCTGGCGCATAAACATGGACTTGCCGCTTGATACGTACCCTTCAATCATATACAATCCGCCACGCATACCTCCAAGCAGCAGATCGTCAAGCTCCGAAAAACCGGTTTTTATTCCGTTCCCTTCATGTTTATAGCGCTGACAATATTCTTCCATAAACACAACCAAATTTTTTGCATCAGAGGCGATGGGTTCCTTAATCGTCTCCTCTACCGCCTGCCTTAAAAGTCGCATGAACTTTGGCTTCGGTTCCTTGATTTCATTAAAAAACATATTGATATTACGAATACCTTCCGGCAAATATGGAATATATACTTCTTCCGCCTTACCTTGTAGCATGCCCTGAATTCGCTTGCTCTCACGTCGGCTTGATTCATCATTCGGATAACAGATAAATACTCGTTTTCCTTTTAAAAGGTGGGCATGAGCTTCCTTAAACACATTGTACTCTGGCACACATATAGCAGCAACTTCGGCCTGCTCAAGCGTTAGTACATCAAACACATCACGGCACAATATCACCTCATCAGCTTCTTCGATGACAGCCTGATTGAAAAAAATATCCGTTTTTCCAAGCAACATTTTATTATGCGGCTTCACCTCCTGAATCGGCTGTCCCAATAAATCAACTACATGACCCGCCTCGTTATAAATCGGAAATACAAGATGATTGATGAAATAGCCGCTCAGTTTGCTCTGCGAGGCGTTAAATCCGATTTGGGGACCCTCAAAGCCAATATGGTATTTCTCCGCCGTTTCCAGTTCAATTCCTTTACGCTTCAAAAATGAGATAGCATTAGGTGACAAGCTTTTTTCATAATAGCTGACAAGCTCTTCAAGATTCACATTAGACAGACTTGGTGCAAGGTTCGTTCCTTCTATGCTTTTCAATCGTTCCACTCTCCCTCCCCCCTGCTATTGTGGTGCCATTGATGAAATTTTGCATATTCTCTATTCCTTACCACTTCTGCCCTGTCTCGTAACCCAAAAGCCGCAAGTCTCTATAATAATAGAAAAGCGCATGGCAATATGCCACACGCTTCATACTATGCGAGTTAGTCGAAATAACGGCAAAGAACCTTTACCGCATCACTATCCACAACGACTTTACCATACTCTTGCAGAACATGCTTAGTCAGTGTGGAAGCTTCACCGTATTCAGACAATACTGCTATAAAGTCGTCATACTCATCTTTCGCTAAATCGACTTCTTCAAATACGAGGTAATAACGCCCATTATAAGCATATGCGCTTCCCCCGTCGATTACCTTAGCATTGATTCGATGGGCTAGTTCGATTAAGTGTTCAAAATCGTAGAACACATAAACCACATCATCGCTCTCCTCTAGTGTAACCTGCATTTCATATATGTCATCGTAGTCCAGATCCTCAGCGTCATCATGCGCTTCGGTCTTACCCCGTGTTACGATTACAACCATGCCTTGAGCCGGCAGGGAGAAAACTTCGACGGCTACGGGTCCGTTCACTGTAAAACCCACTTCGTCTTGAGCCTGATCCATCATGTCATTGAAAAGTTCATGCACTTTTGGTATATCGCGCCACATATCATCCTTTTCAATTCCCCGTTCAATCAGGTCATCGAAAGTTAAGAAAATCCTTATTTTATCCTGATTTAGACGTTCAACGCGCATTATGACCCCTCCCTCCGCAAATTCGGTGGTAGTATTAGAATACGTTACAGGATTGTTTTTTGTTCAAAAAATAGTGGGATTTTTTTAATGATAACACGGAGTGAAAGCAAGGTACAAGGTATTAAAAACAAAAAGACCGTCTTCCATAATCGGATGCACGGCCCTTTCTGACTGCACCTGTTAGACGTCGTACTACACCTTATACCTTAAGCATAGAGATGCCCCATACCATCACGATGGCGATGATGGCCCCAATAATGAAGGAAAGTAGCATGCCCGCACCGTAGGAATTCGGTTCATCCTCACAGTATTCCTTGATCTCATCCCGATTCAACATGTGCATTCCCTCCTCTGTCGACTGTATCACCTTCATAGTATGGACACTTCACTTACATGCTATGATTAAGAAAAAATCGCGGGTATTGCCGCCCGTCCTTTTTCCACAAAAAAGCCGGAGCACGTACTCCTACTCGCGTGTCCTAACCTCCTGAATCTTTGCCCGGATCGTACGCGAGAGCTGACGGAGCTCGCTTACGTCGCCACGCGCCCGCATCTGACGAAATTCATTTTGGAACTCTGTTGCTTCTACGACAAAGCCGCGCTGATATAGATTCTGAATCCCTTGCAAAATCCGCGAAACAATATTCGACTTATATTCGAACATTTGTTGGGCATCACGGATTTCGTCACGAATTTCCGACATTTCTGTATCCAGCAAATACGCAGCTTCGGCCGTCGTACGCAAACGTTCTCTTATATCTTCGGGAATATTGCCTTCATACTTATAATTCAAGGAATGCTCGATGGTCGCCCAGAAATTCATTGCTAGCGTTCGTATTTGGATTTCGGCCAGTATTTCTTTTTCTCCCTGCGCAGTATGCACAGGATATTTAATGATAATGTGATGGCTGCGGTAGCCGCTCGGTTTTTCGTTTTTTATGTAGTCTTTCTCGTAGACGAGGGTCATATCTTTACCGCTACGCTGGCGGACCAATTCCGCTACTCGGTCGATATCCTGGACGAACTGGCACATAATCCGAATACCCGTAATATCTTCGACTTCCTCAAGCCGGTCCAACGGAATGCCTAATTTGTTCGCCTTTTCCAAGATGCTTGAAATCTTTTTGATGCGACCTGTCACGAATTCAATGGGCGAATATTCATTTCTCTTTTTTAATTCTTTACGAATACCCCTAAATTTCACCTTCAATTCCTCGACCGCTTGTTCATAAGGGATCAGGAATTCTTCCCAGCTTCTATCATCCACCAGACTGCTTCCCCCTTCAACTGCCGCTATCCTTCTGTATTTTACCATACTCTACTTAAAAATAAATTGTGAAATTCGCTTCATCATCCTCCTTTCTACTATATAAATAAAGGATAAAGAATATTACAGACAAACAAAAAAAGACTCGTCACTTGTATGTGTCGAGTCTTCCTCATATGATATTTTCTCACTTAACGAAAAGAATAAAGCAGTTGCGCTATGATATGCTATCCTGATTTCCTTACAAATATTCGCTCTCATGCTTCGCTTTTAAACGGCGCCATCTGCGATCGACTTCTCCGGCGAAAGAGGCTAGCATCTCTGCGTACTCCGGCTTAGTCATGTGCTTTGTTTTACCCATCAGCGAAAGCCAATCTTGTACTTCAATCCGCTTGTTCTTCGCTTCTGGATCGTACGTAATATTCGTAATACCATTTTCTATTTCATACAGCGGGAAGAAACAAGAGTGAACTGCAGCTTCAACAATATTTTGGCCCTGCTCGTCAGCCGACTTCCAATTAAGCGGGCAAGCAATAAGAATTTTTCCGTATACCATACCGACATTTTGCGCATACCATTGAGCTTTGGCCGCTTTCTTCAACAAATCCTGCGGGAATGCTTCCGTACCTGTGAATACATATGGAATGTTAGTGGCTGCCATTATTTGAGCCGTATCTTTATGGTGAAACGCTTTGCCCCCTTGTGTCTTGCCGACACCTGAAGTCGATGTCATATGCCCCATTGGCGTAGAGTACGATAACTGACTGCCTGTATTCATGTATCCTTCATTATCATACTCCAGCACAATCATTCTATGATTACGGAGAGCTGTACCGATAGCCGGTCCCATCCCAATATCCATACCACCGTCTCCGGTTACCATAACGAAAGTAAAATCATCTGCTACTTGGATCTCGCCCCGGCGCTTGCGCTCATAGAACATCTCGACAGCACCTGATAATGTGGCCGCGCCATTCTGGAACAAGTTGTGGATGTACGTCTGCTTATGCGAACTGTACGGATACCCTGTTGTAACTACCATCGCACAGCCAGTCTGGAACAGTACGACAATATCCCCTTCGATACCCTTAAAGAATAATTCCAATCCAGGGAAAATACCGCAGCCCGGACAGGCTCCATGACCTGGAGCAATGCGTTTTGGCTTGCCGGTAAGCGCACGCAGTGGCGGAATTTTGACATTTAGTTTACCAGTCTGTTCATTCGGTGTCACTTGAATGAGGCCTGACTTGAATGCTTCCCCATGCAGCGGCGCAAGCACTCGCTTCGGTGCAAGTTCAGGATCTCCCGGCGTATGTCCAAAATAATCAAATGGAATCGGTGCTAAGCCTAACTCTGCTGCCTCGATGGCCAGGTCAAAAAATGCTTCTGCATCGTCATGATAAAAATCTTTGCCACCGACACCGAAAATACGGCTTACTACAACGGTTTCATTCCCCTTTATCTCTTGAAGCGTAGCTTTTAGTTCATGAGTTAAATTACCGCCATGTCCTCCATAGGAATCGGCACGTTCCCCAATCATAATCGCCTTTAGATTTTTACAAGCTTCCTGAATTTCCTTAGCTGGCCATGGTCGAATCATATTCGGACTCACTACACCTGCCTTGATGCCTTTAGCTCTTAATTGATCGGCTACGTCTTTGGCCGTTTCAGCAGCGGAATTGAGAAGAAAAACCGCTACTTCTGCATCCTCCATGCGATAAAGATCAAGCATTTCATATTTACGTCCAGAGATTTTCTCGTATTCATCCGCTACCTGTTTAAATACCTCGCCGGCACGATACATCGCTTCTGATTGTTGATAGTTGTTGTTAATCAAATCCGGGTCGTTCATGTACGGACCAATTGTGATCGGATTTTCCGGATCAAGCGCGTGTACATACCCTGACGGCATTTCACCCACAAAGCTCTGTACCGTGCTCCGATCGGCAAAATATTGAACACGACGCTTTTGATGCGAAGTAAAAAATCCATCATACGCCACCATTACAGGCAAGCGAACGTCAGCATGCTCAGCTACACGAAGTGCGATAATATTCATGTCATATACCGCTTGCGGATCACGCGCCAAAAGAATCGGCCAGCCAATGTTCAACCCATAGTATAAATCGGAATGATCGCCGCGAATGTCCAACGGGCCGCTAATCGCGCGTGTAACCAGGTTAAGTACCATCGGAAAGCGTGTTCCTGACTGCACCGGTAACTGCTCAAGCATATACAGAAAACCGTTTGCGCTTGTCGCGTTGAACACACGCCCGCCTGCGGCAGCCGCACCATAACAGACACCTGCCGAACCATGCTCCCCATCGGCCGAGATCAGTACGATGTCGTGTTCGCCGCGCGTTTTCATCATATCAAGATATTGCGCTACCTCGGTAGAAGGCGTAATCGGAAAATATCCCATTAGATGATAGTTGATTTGTGCGGCAGCCATCGCAGCCATTTCATTTCCGGACTCAAAAGTCAAGCTTTGCTCTGGCATGGTTTCTTTTATTGCCGCCGTAAGCGCCGCTTTTTCCCTGTCGTATTCAATCGCCATTCTAATCCATCCCCTTTTCCCAGTTAATTAGCAGCCAGTACAAACTTCTGCGGCACACGATGCTCCTCGGCGTATCCGATATCTTCACGAAGCTCCGTCAGCGCTTCGACCGGACAGGCCTGCACGCATTTTAGACAGCCTTTACAATATTGATAATCAATGCCCGAGAGAAACATCTGCGGACGTCCCTTCTTGTCAGCACCTTCCTCCCATACGAAGCAAAAATCCGGACAAACCGTGTCACAAGCAGCGCAGTGGATGCATTTTCCGGCATGATACTCCGGCAGGAATCCCTGTCGACTTCCGCTCAAATCCTTTAGAATACTGTTACCCGGATTAGTAATGACACCGCCGAGTGGCTGTGTTTCATAGCCAAGCATCGGTTGTGGACGAACAAAATCTTTACCTGCCGATCCTTCCGGCACCTCATATGTTTTGAACGCTACTTCACAATATCCGCGATCAAACGTGCGTAAATTTGGCTCAACCATATGAGGGTATTTCTTTTCAAACGTCTTGCGTATAACATTTCGCATCGCTTCCGGATCAAGAAAATCGCAAATTTTGAATAACGCTCCAAGCATTGCAGTATTTACTTTGGTCTTCTCTTCAACCGCAATCCCCAACGCATCAATCGTGGCCAATGTGCCGTATTCCAGATGAAGTTCTTCACGCACCTCATCAAATTCGCGGGTGGTATTAACAAGCACAATGCCATGTGCATCCAATCCAGAAACGACATTGATTGTCTTGTAGAGCGCTTCATGAAATACCCCTACTACATGCGGACGCTCAATCGGACTGGCAGCACGAATCTGCACATCCGTATCACTGAAGCGAATAAACGATTTTACTGGCGATCCTTTTTTCTCCGAACCGTACGAAGAAAAATTCATTCCGTTAAGTCCCAGCCCCAGCACTCCGGCTTCTGCCAGCATTTTCCCCGCCAGGTTTGCTCCCAATCCTCCAATGGATTCGAGTCGAATCTCATAAAAACCCAGCTCATTCCTCTTCGGAAGTATAGACATTTTTATTCCTCCCCATTTCCCAGCACCCATACAGGTATCTGTTTTTGGCGAAACACATGTTATCCCATATTATTTCAGTGTCCATTCCACACAGATCAAAAATTAGAATTGTCTAATATCTTCAATTCAAAAAAATTATAACAGGTATTTTTTTACTAAGCAACAGAATTTAATATTTTTGAACAAATTAACTTTTATTCATCATTAAATCGCTTAATCCCCTAATAAATTAGTCATAATAAATTGACTGAATTTAATGAAATATACCGAAACAGATATATAACAGATATTTTAAAAATAATATAACAGTGTATATTTAACACTATTCGCACGTTAAATACTTGACAAAACGAAAAGTCTGGACATGCCAGACTTCTGATAAAATCTTATTTTCCAAGCTGCTGTAATACAACAAATTAAAATTGTACCAATACAGTAGCTGTTATGATTCTTGAAGACTTTTATGAATCCAAATCGCAGCCTGTGCACCATCCCCGATAGCGACTGCTAACAGTTGCGAGTGTGCTGCTACGTCTCCCGCAGCCCATATATGACGCACATTTGTTTCTTTTGTTCGACCATCTACAGGAATGTGTCCATTCTCCAAACGTTCTACTCCAAGCATCTTGGCGATATCCGATTCGGCCTTATTCCCTCCAAAAGCAATAAACCCTTTCTGCGCCTCAACATTTCGCTCTCCTGTCAGCTGAATGCTGGACAGCATCTGTTCGCCTCCTGTCTGCACTTTCAGTATCGGACCTTCTACCAGCCTGATATCGGATTCGATGCACTTCCGTTTCCAGTGCTCGGACAGCGGGCGCTCTCCCGGCTCGTGATTCACATACGTTAAATCATCCGTCCAATAGCGCAGTACGCAAGCCATAGCAGCTCCTGCATTCCCTGCACCCAGCACAACTGCTTTCGAATTTCTGATTTCATACCCGTCGCAATCCGGACATACATATACAGCCGTACCGAGCACTTGTCTTATCCCTTCTATCTCGTCAGGAATCCGGTCTGTTATCCCGGTACTAATTAATAACCTCCTGGCAGTGACGCGCTCCCCTGTCTCCAATTCTAACTCAAACTCTTCACCCTTATTCCATGCCCGGCTTACCCTTCCTTCGTTAAACTCCACCCCGACCTCTGCGGCCTGTTTTCGCCCTCGTTCGCGAAGCTCCGGGCCGCTAATACCGCCGGGAAAGCCGAGGATATTACCATAGCGACGAGCCAGTGGAGACCGTCCTCCTTCCGCATCAATAACCACAATGCGATGCATATAACGCCCAAGCTGAAGAGCGGCCTGTAACCCAGCGATGCCGCCGCCGATAATCGCACAATCATACATAAATGTTTCTCTCCTTCTCAAGTATAGAAATTACTCTCTACTTGGTTTACCCATTATGCACTGCTTTCACAAGATAATAGGTACCAAAAAATCTGTGACAGCAAAAACGGGCGAGAACTATCCGTTCTCCCCCGTTTTACATCGTCATATCATGACAGCGTACGTTCAATTACATGCAAATTGTATTCGTATCCTTGCTCTACAAGAAACATCTGACGTCGGTGCGCATATTGCTCTTCCTTCGATTCCGCCGAGACAAGCGAATAAAAATGCGCCGTCCGTCCGTCTTTTTTCGGACGCAAAATCCTGCCAAGCCGCTGTGCCTCTTCCTGGCGCGAGCCAAATGTGCCGGAAACCTGGACAGCGACGCTTGCGTCAGGCAAATCAATCGCAAAATTGGCGACACGCGATACGACCAGCATATCAACCTCCCCGCGACGGAATTTTCCGTACAACGTCTCCCGTTCTTCCTGCGGGGTTTTCCCTGTGATGAGCGGTGCCTTCAGCTCTTGGGCTAATGTTTCCAATTGTGATACATACTGGCCGATAATAAGAATTTGTTCTCCTTCATGCCGCTTAAGCACCTCTTTGACTATCGGTGTCTTACCTGGATTTTCAGCTGCGATACGAAACTTCTGTCGCTCTCCCGCTCCCATGTACTCTATCTTACGGGACGCAGAAAGCGGGATACGAATCTCTGTACAAGCTGCATTTGCAATGAACCCCCGTTCTTCAAGTTGCTTCCAGGGCAGCTCATATTTTTTCGGGCCGATGAGGCTGAACACATCATCCGCGCGGCCATCCTCCCGCACCAGTGTAGCAGTCAGTCCGAGCCGTCGTTTGGCTTGAATGTCGGCAGTCATACGAAATACCGGAGCAGGCAACAGATGTACTTCATCATAAATAATCAGACCCCAGTCACGTTCATGAAACAATGACAAATGAGGAAACTCTCCGCTCTCCGCCGAGCGGTGTGTAATCATCTGATACGTACTGACAGTAACGGGACAAACCTGCTTTTCCTGGCCAGTATACATACCAATTTGTTCTTCTGTCAGCGTTGTGCGGGCGAGCATCTCCTTTTTCCATTGTTTTACCGATACAGTGCTACTGGTAAGCACTAACGTCGCCATACCGAATCGAACCATTGTTTCAATACCAACAAGCGTTTTTCCCGCTCCGCAAGGTAAAACAATGACACCATTCCCGCCAGATATGCTCCCCCCTGCATAAAAAGCGTCAACCGCAGCTTTCTGATAATCACGAAGCATAAATCCCCTCTGCTCACACAAAGCCATATCCACTCGCTCACCATCTGTATATCCGGCCATATCCTGCACGGGATAGCCAAGCTTCAATAACGATTGCTTGATGGCCCCGCGCCAGGCAAACGGTATAACCGCCTCACGTTCATTTATACGGCGTCCAATGAGGTTTGCAATGGATACATAACTCAGAATATCCTTCATAATTTGCGGTTCAGCCGCCGCAAGCACCAATTCCTCTCCACGTATGAAAAGCTGCAGCTGGCCGAACCTCGACATCGTTCGCTTAATCTCGTCTCTAACAGCAGCTGGCACAGGAAACTTGGCGTACCTTTCTAATACGTCAAGCACCGTCTCGGCGCGAAATCCTAATGCCGCAGCATTCCATAAGGATAATGGTGTCAATCGGTACGTATGAATATAATCCGGGCTTTTTATAAGTTCTGCAAACGGGGTCAACGCATCGCGAACCTCGCTGTATTTCGGATGTCGCACTTCAAGGAGCAACGTACGGTCCCCCTGAACAATCAACGGATTTTCCGTCTGCTTCATCATTCATTCTCCTTTTCTTCCAGTGCTTCCTTTTGTTGTAGTGTATCCAAAATTAAGAAAAACTTACGGGCGTTGCTGCTCGGAAGAACGCATATGTGGCTTTCTTGCTTTACAGTTCTATATACGTTCTTAATATATTTAAAAAAACAGGCGCCGTTTGGCGTCTGTTTTTTTACCGGGGCGGAATCGGTACCTTGATGACCGAACCGGCGTACAATTTTTCTATGCCATTATACCTTGCAAGATACGATTGATATTTTGCTGTTCCATAATACATAACAGAAATCCCGTATAATGTATCCCCTTTTTGTACCCTGTGCCTCAGAATCTTCCTTTGCTTCTTTGCGACAGGTGCGGCTTTTGCCGGTGAAGCCTGCGCCGCAGCCGGTTTAACAGAAGGTTTCTGCTGAACAGGGATGACTGGCTTCCCTACTTCAGGAGCCGGTTTGTTCGCTTCACTTGGTTTTGTCTGAGATGTCGGAACGGAAGGCGCAGGTAGCTTATTTTCATGTACAGACGGCTTAGATGGCACCTTTTGTTCGGATGGCGCTTTCGTCTGTGTCTGTGCCACAGACGGTTCGCTGCGCACCGTGTACCACCAGAAAACAAGCCCGCCGAGCGCAAGGAGTACAAGCGCTCCTGCAATATAGTACGGCGCAAGACGCACAGGCGGCTTCGGATGTACCGAACTGCGTGGCGGCAATGTGCCTGTAGGTATCTTCTCAGGCTGTTTTTCCGCCTCAGGCAGCTGCTCCGTCTCCTTTTGTTCTACCAGTTTTCGCAACATGTCAGCCTGATCGAAATGACTATCTTGTTTCTCGCTCATCGGCATCCCCATTTTCTGCATTTTCGTTTCTCTCTTCCGTATTCGCCTCCGGGAGAGATTCTCCTTCCTTCCGTGAAAGAAACCACCCTTTCTTTACAAAACATCCAAGGATGAAGTCTACCAAAAAGTGCGCCCAGACCACACTCCAAACACTTCCCGTTCTATCAAACAACCATCCAAACAGCAAACTGATACAAAAAACAACAACCGTCATGACCCACTTCTTAAGATAACGTACGTGGACAAGCGCAAACAGCACACTTGTCCACCATAGACCAAGACCAGGCTGAATTACCGCACGAAATAAAAATTCTTCCGTTACGGCTACTACAAGGCATACGAGTGCAATATGCCAGATAGGCAAATCGCGAAACAACAGTTCATTCAACCCACCATCGTCAAATGTTTCTGGTGGTAACCATATAATTAATATAATCTCGATCACAATGACTAGGAGCGCGACCAGTGTTCCGTATACAAGCACCTCTATCCAATTTGGCGCAAGAAAGCGGGCATGCCAACCTGTTCCGGGAAGAATATAAAAGAAATACAGCCCGGCAACACCAAACGCAAAAAGAATCGCCTGAGAAATATATACGTTTAATGCCAATGTTCGGCTATCTAAATGTGCATATCGCGGATCCATTTCGTTTTCGCTTCCCCTCCTCTACCATTAAGAAATGGGTAACAGACGATCTAATTCCTGCCGCCATTCCCAATGTTCCTCTAGCTGCTCTTCTTCCGCTGGCATCTGACGCTCGTATAGCGCCATGTCAATGCCGCACCGATCACAGCAGCTGGCCAGCGATGTACAATGCTCCTGAGAAAAGTATTTCCCTAGCGTTTCCCTGCGGCAAACCGGTTCTGTCAGCCAACGCCGCATCTCTTCTAGCTTGCGATATCTCTCATCCCGGCGATGAAAAACGGTGCGAACAAGGGATGCGTACCGATCCGGAAATGCCTCTGAAACCTCAAACACCCATCCATCCTTCGTACGATGGGGCTGATATAACCAGTTCATCTTCTCCATATGATAAAGCAGAATCGATACATGCTGTTCTTCAAGTCCCCAGCACGCAAGCGCCTCCTGCTTATCCACGCGAACTTCTTGTCCACGTAACGTTCCTAGGAAGGCGGCAAATCCGTTCATCTGCTTCTCATTAGGATACTCCTCGGCGATGAGCTGCCCCGGCAGAAATCCATCATCCGGCGCCGACAATAGACAAGCATAGCCAGGCGCCCCATCCCGGCTTACACGCCCCACTTCCTGTAGGTACGACTCGATATCAGGGGGGGTATGGTAATGCAGCACAAATCGGATATCCGGTTTGTCAATCCCCATGCCGAATGCATTCGTAGCGAACACAACATCCAATTCCCCTTGCAAAAATTGTTGTTGAATTAATAGACGTTCTTCCGCCATCATTCCCCCATGATAAAATGCGCAGTGGGTAATTCCTCGCATCTGCGAAAGCTGAAATGCCCGCTCTGCACCATGGCGCGAACGGAAATACACCAATCCAGGGCCTTTCAATGTTCGCAGCTTCTCAAATAGAATCGACTCTTTCTCCCGCTCATCAGCCGCAAACGCAACATCATAACAAATATTCTCCCTGTTAACCGATTGTAATACAATATGCTTGGTTGGAATCGAGAGCTGAAGACAAATATCCTGCTGTACCGCTTCGGTCGCTGTCGCCGTCAGCGCCAGTACCGGTGGATTTCCAAGCTTACGGATACAATTATGTAACCGCTGATAATCCGTCCGAAAATCATGGCCCCATTGGGAGATACAGTGTGCTTCGTCAACAACAAACAAGGAAACTGGTACACAGGCAAGCTGTTCCATAAAGCCTTCCTGCTGTAATTTCTCGGGAGAAATATATAATATTTTTACGTTTTTATCCATAACCTGCTGCAATTTCCACCGCTGTTCTTCGAGCGATTGCGCGCTATTAATGTACTCCGCATGCTGAATTCCTTGGCGACGTAAATGACGCACCTGATCTGCCATTAATGAGATGAGAGGCGAGATGACTATCGTCATTCCTTCAAGCATTAGAGCAGGCAACTGGTAGCAAATCGATTTTCCTCCGCCTGTCGCAAGAATGCCGAGCGCATTCTCGCCTAAAAGCGGATAACGGATAATATCCAGCTGTCCGGGACGAAATTCCTCATGTCCAAAATAGCGTGTAAGCGCCTTATACAGCGATTGCTCCTGTACTTGAGTCAGTTGAATCATAATCGTCCACCTCCCTGCAAAGCGCGTACGGACGCAAGGCGAATTTCAAGGAAGCTATATTCATCACCGACCTCACGTCGGATTTCGCTGATTTTTTTCAAACCTTTTTCTCTCATAACCGCTTGTATTCGTTTGATTTTCTTATAAGAGACAAACCTTTGTATATCAAAATCAGGGTCCGCAATAGCGATTTCAACTAGATGATCTTCGATAGTACCAGGCTTTAGACCCCGACGATGCACGACTTGCTCGAATGAATATCCCTTATTAAGAAGCGAACGTGTCTGCTGGGCTGTGCGGGTTAATCCCGCCTCACCTGCCCGTTTGTCAGCCAGTTTCATAAGTAATGGATAGGAACTTGACTCCATGCATACAAGCTGTTCCGCAGCCAGCCGGATAATGTGCATGGTCACAGCCCCTTCTGCTGTATGAAGAGTATCTGCTAACTGCCGATATGTTAGACCAGCTCGTGCTTTACCACTTAAACGTCGAAGAATAAGCTGTCGTTCCTCGTCATTACGCTCTTCCATCCAACGTGCGATTTCCTGCTTAACCTGTGATACGAGCATCCGTCTATCCGGATTATCCAAAAGTACCCGCTTTACTTCTTGCTGTAATTCCCGTTGTTCTATTACCGGGTAGAACAGCGTCTCCCCTTCGGCCAGATATGAAGCCGTCTGCACGAACAAGGAAAGCTTTTTCCAGAAGCGAACCGCACGCACCTTTTCATGTACAGATGTGATTGCATTCAGACACGCTTCATAGTGAAATGTTCTTTCACGCTTCTGTAGCTCTTCTTTCCCGACCATGGAGCAGCATACCCCTTCTTTCACACCGGGATGTACCTCAATCCATCCACGCTCAATCAGCGTATTTAAACGATTGCGCACCTCATCGGCAGATATGCCCTGCATCACACCATATAGCATGGATGTACCAAACAAAGCAGCATCAGCAATCACCTGATTATTTTTTCGTCCTCGAAGCAAGTGCACGATTGCCTGGGGTGTGCGTTCCCCGTGAAACCTTGACGCCGCTACAAGAAACAAACCTTCCTCAAACTCAACATTCATTTTATCGTTTTCATCCCTTTGACTGGGGTAAATAATTGATACATCTATTATAGTGTACCGTTCCCTTAGGCGAAGAGGAAGATATGTTTTTCTAGTCCTTTCATTATTTTTTATGAACCATCTTGATATTCATAAGTACAATGTTTAAAATGATTTATGAGAAGTGGACAAATATCTTTTCTCAGAAACTCTGGAGGTGAAGAGAGAATGACAACGTGGGTGGACAAAGACACTTGTATTGCTTGCGGAGCTTGTGGTGCAACTGCTCCTGATGTATTTGATTACGATGATGAAGGCATCGCTTTCAACAAAATCGACGACAATACTAACACTGCTGAAATCCCGGATATCCTATTTGATGATGTTCGTGATGCATGTGAAGGTTGCCCGACTGATTCCATCAAAGTGGAAGAATAGGAAGCAGCCTATTTGGACTTGTATTTTTTAGCAACAACAAAAGCCTAGCCTCCTACAGCTAGGCTTTTTCTGATAGATTTTCATCTTCATTTCCAGGTACGAACAAGTTCCTGTATCCATCTCACCAGCGCAATAACGCCCATTACCGCAGCGACTATTAGCCCGCTAAATGTAACAAATAGCGCAATATATTCGAAGAAAGAATATTTGAGCATCTTGCCCCAATCTATATTCCCTTTCAGATCATCAATAACCTGGTTCATCCCGTAAATTCCGCCGATGACAGTGTAAATCGTAAGGATCATTAATAAATGATTATTTCTTCTTGAAGTGAACTTTTCTTGGTATTGAAATAACCTGCCTAGTGTACTCTTAACATCTTCATATAAATCGTTATTCCGGAATACGATACGAAGCAAACCAAAAAGCTCCTTGCCTTGCGTTTGGGATACCGTTTCCACAAAAAAGTATTTCGCATCGAACTCAGTAATGGAACGAATTAATTCTCCGATATCCTTATTATCCTTGTCGACTTGTACTGCCGGGTATTGCACCGAAAGTTTTAACAACACGATTTTATGAAAAAAATTCAGAAGCAAACTGTAATAATATTCGCCATACATCTGGTCGGCTAACTTATCTGCCCTCTCCTGCGTTTCTTTCGTCAAGCAAATGAACGCATCATCATCAACGACAAAGTACGTATATGGTGCCCAGCGACTATATACATGCGTGCGGCAATATTCCTTGATATATTGCATATTGTGCGCACTCACGTATGGCCTCCCTTCCGCGTCCATCCCATTTAATTGTCCGGCCCGGTACACATCTACCACGCTCAATTCCTCTCCTTCCGCAACCATAAAAAACGCCTGGGCATACATTCGCTCATCCACGAAAAATGACAATGTTTCGAAATAGGCTTTATCCGAATTGACGAAATCAAGGTACGGCTTAATGGCAGGAACTACTTCCATGAAAAGAAAGCTTTCCACTTCCTGATACTCCGCTCCCCGACAGCAAACAACCGGATAATCTTTCCTCTTAAGTACATTCTCCAATTGTCTAAACTGCTTAATAAACTCCAGTGCCTGCGTATATGTAAGCTCTTCTTTGGCAAGTTCGATGCACAGCGTAACGAACCCGAGATTAAATGGACACAATGTAATGTCAACTGAATGAAGTATAAAACCTAGTTCGATTTCATTAAAGCGCACTTTGGCATCCATCTCCACCCTCAAGGAATAACGCTGAAACCCTATCTCCTCTTCAGAGTGTGGAAACAAAATGCTACTGGCAAACGGCAAATAATAGCGCTCCAGACCTCGATGGGAAACACGATGCGACGAACCGTAATATTTCCCCTCTTGCTCTTCTTGGTCCAAATGAAAATAGTCGAATCCGCTTTCTTTGAGTTCTTTTTGCAGGGAAAGCTGACAGCCTTCCCTGATAGAAAAAGGAAACAAGAATTGGCAGAGCGCCGCATCTATCTTTTTTTCTTGAACTTGTGGTTTGTCCATAGCTTTCCTCCGACATGTTCTACAAAACATAGCTCAATAATCAGTATTACCACCAAACTCAACTCCATGAAACCGAGTCTATAAAACCGGAAAAAGACATTTGACAACTTCCCTGATTGCTTATATCCTAGAGTGTGTTGAAAATATTCATAACCATTCTCGTTAGGCGAGGCTCCAGTTCAAACACAGGCCACTGCCCGGAAACGTCGAAAGACGCCAATGGGTAGAACAGGTATTGCCGGATTAAGGCTCTACTTAAGGTGGCTGAGTTCCCGGAACTCTACGTTGCTCTGTGCCAAAGCTCAACCAGGGAGAATGAAAGGATCGTACGAATTTTTCTTTCGTATGCGTTCCTGCTTTGTGTTTGCAGCTTAGAACCAAAGTCTCTTCTGGGTATACTACGTACAGGAGGGACTTTTTTTATGAGAATGGAAAGGGGGAGGGATCGCCTTGATTAAGACATATTTCTACAACCATTCCAGCCAGGAAATGCTCCACGATGTGGACTTAAATAAAATCGACGAGTTTCTTCATTCCAGTGAAGACTTGCTCTGGATTGATTTGTTTAATACAAGCAATCAGGAACTGCATTATGTGGCCAAATTGTTCAACTTTCACCCGCTGGCTATCGAAGACTGCCTACAGCACAGCCCACGGGCAAAAGTTGACGACTATGAAGATTATCATTTCTTCGTATTCCATGCACTGCGCTACCATGAGGAAAGCGATAATGAGATTACAACAATTGAATTGAACGTATTTATGGGTCCGAATTACGTTGTAACGATTCATAAGCGTCCGATGCCGACAATTGGACGAATTGCCGCCGCTTGCCTAAAAAGCAAGGAGTACATGAATCGTGGAGCGGATTATCTGCTGTATTCAATTATTGACGGGATTACGGATGAGTACTTCCCGATTCTCGATCGTATCAGTATCCGGATTGATGAAGTCGAGGACGAAATGTACGAACATGATATGGAACTGGTAACCGAAGAGTTTCTTGCTCTAAAGCGGACCCTGATTCTCATACGGCGCGTTATCCTGCCACAGAAGCGGGTATTTGCCACCACCAATGGGCACTGGCAGTTCCCGATTCAGGAAGATAACGTACCGTTCTATATCGATTTGAAAGATCACCTTGAGCGAATCGCCGACTCGACAGAGACGTTTAAAGATCTGGTAAACAGCGCACTTGAAACGTATTATTCCATCGTCAGCGCAAAAACAACAGAGAATCTAAACATCCTGACAGCCATTTCAACAATTATGCTACCGTTGACTTTCTTGACCGGATTTTTTGGCATGAACGTACCCCTTCCCTTCCAGGATTCACCTTATATGACCGTCGCTATCCTGCTTCTGTTAGCTTCGCTATCCTGGTGGATGTGGTGGTTCTTACGCAAGAAATTCATGTAAAAATTAGCACGCAAAAACAAACCAATCTCCCTCATGGCTATCGTTCTCGTATTAGAGGAATCGCGAGAGAGTCTATATAGAACATTTTTTGAAGAAATCCAGGCAAAGCGCACAGGCGTTAGCCTGGATTTTTATATGGATAATCAACAAGTATGAAATTACCTGAATCATCAATTAAATAGGGCAATTTTCATAGTCAAATGTTGCACGTACACAAAACTATTGTGTATAATAAAATTATGACAATCTATCAGCCGGGAGGCATGTGTATGCGAAAGCCACGGAGAACCGGACGTATTGAAAAAGTAACGGAATTGCTGTACATGATGGGTGTTTTATCACAAGAAGAGCGCGATCAAATGAAAAAGACGTCAGTACGGCCAATGAAAACATAAAAAGGAGCGACATGCAATCGCTCCTTTTTATGTTCTATTCCATTTTCAACTCCACCAAACGGCGATCGCTCCGCCCACAAGTGATGACAGTATGTTCACCATATCATTTGTACACCATGCATACCCTTTTATGACACGGGTCGGCTGACTGCAATGCTCTGTACGCTCCGTCTCCTTCCCACATACTTCACAGTAATACATCCGCTGCCAGACTGCACCAATTGCACTATCCGCCAAACTTCCCGCCATACCGCCACAGGCTCCGGCGGCAATATATGAAAATATCCACTCCTTCTGTATCAGCCACACCAAAAGTGTTGCCAAGCTCCCAATAAAAAGGCCCCCTGCAAGCGAAGCTAAAAGCCCCAGACTGCTTACACCGCCCGATATGCCAGGTTCAACCCTACGCCCCGTAAGCACATGGCGTGGTTTTCCTCTGGACAGCACGCCGATTTCGGTAGCCCATGTATCGCTTGTAACAGCAGCTATCACACCGATGTAGAACATATACCATCCGTATGCCCCACCTAGAAAAAAGGCACCGGCCACCGCCACAAGCCCAAGGCCACCGTTCGCTACTACTTGCAGCCAATCACGCGTTCCAGTCTTCGCAAATAAATCTTCTACGCCTTTTTTTGCCTCTTTCTTTCGATGCGATAACAAGCTTGATGAAATGAAAAATGCAAGTAAAAGGCCGTACCATCGTATATCGCCAAGCGCATATATTAGCGTGCCAAGCAACGCTGCAGCGACTGCTCCACTGACCGAAAGCGACCGTTTCGCATAGGCTGCTCCCACGATGAACAAGCTGCAAATACATCCGATTAGAAAATCCATCTCCTGTCTTCTCCTTACGATATTCTTTTCTTATGAAATGGAACTTGCTATAATGAATCAGTATCCCCTGGTGGACAACCCAACAATAGAAAATAAAGGAGGAATCTTCATGGCTTTTGAAAACAAAGTAGTTGACGTATTCGTAGAAATTCCGGCTGGAAGCCAGAATAAATATGAATTCGACAAAGAAGCAGGTGTATTCCGACTGGACCGTGTACTTTTCGCTCCTATGCATTATCCAACTGAGTATGGTTATTTGGAAAACACGCTCGCACTTGATGGAGATCCGTTGGATGCGCTCGTGTTGACTACATTCCCAACCTTTCCGGGCTGCGTCATTTCCACCCGCATTATCGGAGTTCTCGTTATGTCCGACGACAAAGGTCAGGACGAGAAATTACTGGGCGTGCCAGTTGATGATCCACGCTGGAATGACGTAAAATCCTTAGACGATATCCCTGCACACATCACGAAAGAAATTTCGTACTTCTTTGAACGCTATAAAGATCTTGAGAACAAAGAAACAAAAATCGAAGGTTGGGAAGGCGCAGAAAAAGCGGCCCAGCTTATCGAAGAATGCATCCAACGCTACGCGGAAACCAAGTAATTCAGGCCGCATAGCCGTACATACGGAAAGCCTCCCAAAACGGGAGGTTTTCCTTCTTATCCGTCTTTTCTGTCTATTCTGAAATGCCGTGTGCCGCCCTCAGTTTGCGAATACCTTCTTTGCATACTCCATAGGAAAGCCATGAGCAACCGGCACACAGCTCATCTAAGTCATCTGGTCTCACCATACTGGCCGTGCGACGGACAAGCCATTTTTTACGGTACGTCGCATCAGATTCCAGATCAAGATGGTAGATGACCCTTGCATCCATTTGTTTCACATGTGTATCCGAATCCTCATCAGCTTCACACTTCATCTCGCCTCGATGCGGACAAGCACTGCACGCTTCATCAAAGCCAATCGTTATTTCTAGCCAAATATCACTCTCTGGATCCCGGATTTGCTGGACAATTTCACTCATTTTTTCCACAAATGAAGGGCTATATCCCATGCCTTGAAAGCCATGCACGCACAGCAAATGATGGCCGCGCAGTTTTCTAATCTCCACTCTGTATGCCCTCCCCCTGCGTTATATATAATTCATGATATCCTATTACTTTATCATGCAGCTCTTAATTTCGCACGAGTTTACACGATTTACTCAGCATCAAAATCTATACTTTCATAATTTTTTAACGAACCAGTTACGTAAAACAGCTTTACATCTGTGCGGCAACTTGGTAGAATTAAAAATAAAGATTCGAGCTAAAACCGAACATTAACAAAAGAAAAATAAAAAATGTTAAGTTTTTAACCATAAAACACTTGACTCCTTTGTTTTAACATGGTAAATTAATCTCAGACAACAAACAATATTCATACTAGCGAAGACGGAGAGAGATTGCAGACGCGATTCCCCAGAGAGCCGGTGGTTGCTGTGAACCGGTGAATCCCCTGCTTTTTGAGCGCTCCAGAGCTGTCAGGCTGAACCGGAAGAAGTAGGCCTGAACGGAAGCCCCGTTACGGGCAACGGTCCTCTTGATTAGGACCGGTAGAGGCCGTTGTTGCGAGATAGCGGCGAATGAGGGTGGTACCGCGAAATCAAGCCTTTCGTCCCTCACTGCAAGATACAAGAATGCAGTGAGCACGACGAAGGGCTTTTTTATTACCAAAAAATATATTTCAGGGGAAAAGGCGCCTAGCGCCGCGGAGGTGTAGATTACATGTTTAAAGTATTAGTTAGCGACCCATTGAGCGAATTCGGAATTCAGAAACTATTGGACGCAGAAGATGTGCAAGTAGACCGCAAAACAGGGCTTTCTGAAGCAGAATTGATTAGCATTATTGGAGAGTACGATGCATTACTCGTACGCAGCCAGACAAAAGTAACGCCCGCCATTATCGAGGCTGGCAAAAAGTTAAAAGCGATCGGTCGTGCAGGTGTTGGTGTGGACAATATCGACCTGGCTGCTGCGACTAATGCAGGTGTTGTTGTTATTAATGCTCCAGACGGAAATACAATTTCTACCGCTGAACATTCTTTTGCAATGATTATGGGACTTGCCCGTCGCATTCCGCCAGCATACAAGAAACTCATGGATGGCGAATGGGACCGCAAATCATTCACAGGCGTAGAATTAAATAATAAAGTACTCGGTATTGTTGGCCTAGGACGTATCGGCGCCGAGGTTGCCAAACGTGCAAAAGCGTTCAATATGACAGTTGTCGCATTCGATCCATTCTTGACCCAAGAGCGCGCTGATAAACTGGGCGTAAAATTCGGTACACTCGAAGATGTCGTAAAACAGGCAGACTTCATTACTGTGCATACGCCGCTTACAAAAGATACGAAATACATTATTAACACAAAAGAATTTGAAAAAATGAAGGATGGTGTACGCATCGTAAACTGTGCACGCGGCGGCATTATTAATGAAAAGGCGTTGTACGAAGCGATCATAAGCGGAAAAGTAGCGGGCGCCGCACTTGATGTTTTTGAGGAGGAGCCGCCGCTGGACAATCCATTGTTGAAGTTGCCGCAGGTCATCGCGACACCTCACCTGGGCGCTTCTACTGTAGAGGCACAGGAAAACGTAGCAATTGACGTATCTGAAGAAATCCTGCATATCCTGCACGATGAACCGTTCAAAAATGCGGTCAACCTGCCGTCTATCCCGGCTACTGTTCTGGAAAAAGTGAAACCATACTTCGAACTGAACGAAAAACTTGGCTCCTTCATCGCACAAATCGCGGTAGGCGGCCTAAAAGAAGTCATCGTAACTTATTCCGGTGAATTGAATGATTTCGACACGGCAGCATTGACCCGTACGACGTTGAAAGGTATCCTTGCCTATCATCTTGGTGCAGCGGCTAACTATGTCAACGCTCCATCTCTGGCGAAAAATCGCGATATTCATGTCACAGAGCAGAAGTCTACGTACGGCGGCGGATTCAGTAACCTTGTTACCGTTACACTAAAAACAAACCAGGAAGAAAGAACAGTCGCCGGTACGCTATTGAACGGCTATGGCCCACGCATTGTCAAAATCGACGGCTATTCCATCGATCTTGTACCACAGGGCAACCTGCTGCTTGTACACCATAATGACCGTCCTGGCGCCATCGGCCGCGTAGGCACTCTCCTTGGCAATAACGATGTAAACATCGCAACGATGCAAGTAGGTCGCCGTGATATCGGTGGACAGGCAATTATGCTTCTAACCGTGGATAAAGAAGTGAGTCCTGATGTGCTCGATACATTGGGTGAACTAAACGAAATCAAAAGTGTAACACAAATCGAACTGTAGAATTTAATCGTTTATCCCCCTTTCCTCTTATGTGAAGAAAGGGGGATTTAGTTTATCGTATGATTATTCTGCTAACAGGCGTTCAACGTCTTCTGCCATGCTTTTCGGATTGGTGGTGGGGGCATATCGCTTTACAACATCCCCCTTTTTGTTTACTAGAAACTTCGTGAAGTTCCATTTCACTTCTTTGGAAAGAAATCCTGGCGCATGTTTTGTTAAATATTGAAACAACGGATGAGCATTCGAACCTTTAACATCGATTTTTGCAAACAGTGGAAACGTAACACCGTAATTTACCTCGCAAAATTGCTCAACTTCCTCATTTGTTCCTGGTTCCTGCCCCATGAATTGATTACTTGGAAACCCCAATACTTCCAGTCCCCGGGCATGGTATTTTTCATATAGCTCCTGCAAGTCTTTATACTGTGGCGTAAAACCGCATTTGCTGGCTGTGTTCACGATCAACAACACACGCCCCTTATAATCCGACAGCTTCTTGTCTTCCCCACGAATGGTTTTCGCTTCATATACATATACGCTCATGTTCATTCTCCTTTCATACTTTCTTCTATACGGCCTACTTTCCCCTGACATATGCCTTTCCTTCTACTCCTGCCCCCATTTCAAGAAAAAACGCGCAGACTTTTATCGCCTGCGCGCCCTCTCTACCTTTACAGAATAGTCAGAAGATATGTCATATCATCAAGAATATAATCAGCCTGCAATTCTTCAAACTTGGCGCGCGCTTCTTGTCCAGTCAGACCAGTCAGCGTAGCGGCAAATTTGCAGCCAATGCTGCGAGCCGCCATGTAGTCGGCCACTGAATCTCCTACTACAAGAATTTCTTCGCCGTTCTTAATCGGTAAATCCAGACTAAAGCATTCATCGTCGTGGCAATCCATGCCAAGCATTCCTTTAATGTAACAGTACGGCTGTGGTTTGGCGAGCGGCGCACGCTCTGGATAACGCCTTTCTGCATCCAACACATCACTCGCTGTTACGATGCGATTCGGATTAAAATATTGCAGCAAGCCCATTGCTTTTAGTGGTTCTATCGTTTCGATACGCGGACGGCCTGTACCGATGCCGAGGTCATAGCCACGACTCTTCAGTTCAGCCAATACCTCTGCCATTTTCGCTGGCTCCACAATCGGGATTTCATCATCAAGAAACCCTTTCTTTCCTTCCTGATATACGGAGCGGCCAATCGAATCAGCTGCCAGGCGGTCGCCGAGATACCATTCCTGGAATGTCTCCTGGCACAAATCCCACAGTTTACTGTTGCGTGAGAAGATATCCGTCTCAATTCCAGTTTTCTTCCGTACAATCTCGTTCAAATATACGAGCAATGCTTGCTTCTCTGCTGTGCTTTTCTCGAAGTCGGCTACGAATGCGGCGTAATCAACCGTAAAATCCGCACCTTGTGCTAATTGTTTTACTTGTGCAATCGCTTCACGGTGAATTTGTGACGTAAGAATCGTGCGAACCTCTTCTGGCTTCGTCTTGTACAATTTAGCCAACAGGCACACCAGTTGATAGGAGAATGCTAGATATACCATATCCCAGTTAGCGTTAATTCCCCGCGTCTTAACAAAATCCAGCATGCTATCATCAGCGAACACTTCAGCACGCACACGACGGATTGTATCTTCTTGTGGCGCCGGATCAAATGTATCGCCGCCAATGCCTACATACTTCGGACTGTACAGCATCTCCCACACAGTTAGTGCCGAAGCATCGAAATAACGCTCCTCACTTAGTAAAACCCCGTCCACATCAAATAAAATCGTACGAAACATTTCTCTTCTCCAGCTCCTCCAACTCGTATAATCTGTGATTGAATAATAATCGGACTTAACACGAACATTTTATCATACTTTAGATAAAATAATCGCCTTTTTCCGTAAATTTCGTCATTCAAAAAGTATGGTAAAATAAAGAGAAAGGAGGCGAAAGAAATGGAATTGCAATCCTTACATAACAAGGTTGCACTCATTACGGGCGCGAGCAAAGGAATCGGTCGGGCCATGAGTACCCTGTTTGCGGAAAAGGGCGCTACCGTCTATGCTATTGCTCGAAGTGCCGAACTGCTCAAGGAACTGGCGAACGAAGCAGGTAACAAAAAAGGCCGGATTATCCCTGCTCCATGTGATGTTACGAACGCAGGGGCCATTGAGGAACTTATCGGACAAATCGTACGTAAGAAAGAGCACATCGATGTGCTTATCAACAATGCCGGTCTTGGCCATTTCGGGGCCATTCACGAACTCACGGAAGCTCAATGGGACGAGATGATGGATGTCAACCTAAAGGGTGTATTCCTCTGTACAAAATATACTGCACCACACATGATAAAACGGCAAAGTGGCCATATTATCAATATTTCAAGTGTTGCAGGGACCGTCGCGTTTCCGGGCGGTAGCGGCTACTGCGCATCCAAATTCGGCCTGATGGCATTCACCGATGTGTTAACGCAGGAGCTAAAACCCCACAATGTCAAAGTATCCGTTATCTGCCCTGGTTCAGTGCAGACGCATTTCGGACAAAATGATCCGAAAGATTATGCACTGCGTCCGGAAGAAGTAGCATATATGGCTTATCAGATGGCAGCAGCCCCGGAACATATCATTATGAACCAGCTGATTATGCGCCCGGTCGTACCACGGCAACTGCAAAAATAACTTAAGGAAAGTTAGAGGAACGATATGAAGAAAAAAGGTATTCTACTAACAACACTTGCCCTTGCGGCGATTATAGGAACGACAACCGCTTGCTCATCTGATAAGGGAGGAGCACAGCAAAATCCGCCTGCCACAAAAGAGGCACAGCAATCCTTCAAGCAATGGGACAAGCCACCTGCTATGCAGATTGATGAGAATAAAACATATATTGCTCATGTAGAAACGAATAAAGGAAAATTCTCTATTGAACTGTTTGCAAAGGACGCACCGAAGACCGTCAACAACTTCGTATTCCTTTCACGGGAGAAATTTTATGATGGGATCGTCTTTCATCGGATTATCAAAGATTTTATGATTCAAACGGGAGATCCGCTTGCTAAAGGCAGCGTACAGGCATTAAAAGATAACCCACAAATCGGCTCAGGAAGTCCCGGATACAGATTCGAAGATGAATTGGCAAAGAGACATACGTATGAAAAAGGAATTATAGCCATGGCAAACTCAGGTCCAAATACGAATGGAAGCCAATTTTTTATTGTCAATGGAAAAAGTCCTTCTGTTGATTATCTAAATAAGAAAGCGCCTAATTACACAACCTTCGGAAAAATAGTGGACGGAATGGATACTATAGATAAAATCTCTAGTATACCTGTTAGCCCAAGTATGTCAGGGGAACCTAGCTTCCCAGAAGAAGATGTGTTTATCAAAACAATCACAATTGAGGAAAAATAATTAGAAAAACATTGGGGATAGACGTTGGAAACACTATGCGTTCTAATCGAAAAAAGAGGCTAGATTCTTTTCCAACGTCAGATCTCCTTTTACTGCTTCTGCTTTATAATCGCAACCGTGCAGCGCGATACGCAAATGAGCTTCTCATCCTCATCCACAATTTTAATATCCCATACCATCGTAGTTCGGCCTTTGTGTAGCGGCGTAGCAATGGCGGTTACGATGCCGTCCTGTTTGCCCCGGATATGGTTAGCATTAATCTCAAGTCCAACCGCCATCTCATTCTCCTGGTCGATAAGATTCCATGTTCCCATGCTGGCCACTGTCTCAGCTAACACGACGGAAGCGCCTCCGTGCAGCCGCCCGAACGGCTGGTGTGTATTTGAATTCACCGGCATCGTTGCTGTTACCCGCTCCGGTGTCATCTCCCCTAGCTCAATTCCTAATGGTCCCATAATCGTATCTTTCATATCCTTCATCCGCATTTCATTCCCTCCTTCGTTGATTTCCTTTATTGCAAACCAAGACGGCTTAACATATTTTTCAATACGTCAGCCTCTTCCTGTGTAAAATTGGCTAGAATCGTACGGTTAATGTCTTCCATCTCTTTTTTAAGCTTTTTCTCCAATGTACGTCCCTTTTCGGTAATATGGATACGGTTCATCCGCCGATCTTTCGGATCGGGGCGCCTTTCTACTAATTCACTATGGGTAAGCCGGTCCAACAGACCGGTTATCGTCGCCGAATCCAGCCGCATCCGCTCACCCAGCTCCACTCCGTGTTGCCCGTCCTTCTCCCACAACAGGTGTAATAAAGCGTACTGTACCGGCGTCACACCATGTCGCAGCAACGCAGCCTTACTTATTTGATAGACACGTTGATGGGCTTTGCCGACTAAAAATACAACACAATCTTCAAGCACCTCCTCAGGCCTCCTTTTTCATTCTATTCTGAACTTAACACAAAAAAAGTATCTTGTATACAACTAACTTGCGTAAAAACAAATAATGGGTCTATCGTGTACGGATACTTTTTCCGAAACGAAAGACCCTGTCGATTATTATTACTCTGTCTCACCTGGCAACCATACTGTAAATTTTGTGCCTTCACCTACTTTACTTTCCACGGCAATCGTTCCATGATGTAGCATTACCAGTTCTTTAACAATCGCCAGGCCGAGACCTGTGCCCATTTCTTTGCGGGAACGGACCCGATCAACCTTGAAAAACCGTTCCCAAATAAGCTCTACATCATGCTCGGAAATCCCAACGCCTGTATCCTCTACGCATACCTCTATACCACCGGATTTCTCCCGCGCCCGTAAGGTAACAGCTCCTTGCTCAGTGAACTTCAATGCATTGTTCACCAGATTGATAAAAATCTGCTCGATACGGTGAGGATCAGCAATAATTGCAGGCAGCGGATCTGCCACATCCAGATGCAAATTCAAATTCCGCTTGGACGCTTCTTCTTTAAACATGAAGACGATGCGACGCAAAAACGAATCCATATCGATCGGCCGCTTTACCAGATTTACTTCATGCTTCTCAAGACGAACCAGTTCAAGCAAATCATTGATAAGCCGGCTCATATGCATTGTCTCTTTGTACATTACATCGTAATACTTTTGGCGCGACGCCTCATCAACGACCAATCCGTCCTGCAATGCTTCCAGGAATCCCTGCATCGCAGTAAGCGGCGTTCTCAGCTCATGAGATACGTTAGCAAAAAAGTCCTGGCGGGTTTTTTCAAAACCGGTTCGCTCCGTTTCTATGTGGTCAAGCGTGCTGGCCATTCGATTGATCGTCCGCGCCAGGTCACCGATTTCATCTTCCGTTTCTACGATAACACGCTGTTTGTAATTGCCTCGTTCAATTTGCAGCGCAACATCATCAATGCGTTTTAATGGCCGGGAAATCGTCCAGGAGAGATAGGATACCATCGCTGTACACAGCAGAATGCCCAGCAATGTTGCCCACACGATCATCTCCCGCATATTTCCAATCGTCTCTTCAATCCCCTCTACCGGTGCATGCAATACAATACCGCCGAACACTTCATCCTTTTGTCCCCACGGCACGACTACTGACATCATCGGCTTGGTCAAGCCTTCAAATTTCAAATCCTGCACTACGTCCTTCCCCTGCATAACCTGCTCTACGATAGAACGTGCTACAGACTTACCAATGAACACTTCATCCTGCGTCGAGGTAGAGATAATCTGGCCCTGTCGATTAAACACCCAAATACGGGTGTCGAATGTCTGATCAAGAAACGCCAGCATCGCCGCTGTCTGATCTGCCTGTACAGGGTAATTCTGAATAGCCAGATTTACTTTTTTTGCTTTACGCAGCAGTTCTTCCTTCGTACCATCATATATGTAATTCTTGGCCAATACCGACATGGAGAGGCCAAGCGCTCCAAGCCCCAGCAATACTGTCACCATGTAACTAAGCAGGAGCTTACGGAAAATACTTTTACTGATTCCGAACCAATCTTTCACTATGCGGAGCACGATGCTTCCACCTCGAACTTATAACCCACACCCCACACTGTATGAATACATTCATAGGAGAGCTGCGCCAAATGCTGCCGAATCTTTTTGACATGCACATCTACCGTGCGAATATCACCGAAAAAGTCATATCCCCAGATTTGTTCTAACAGTTGCTCCCGGGTAAATACGCTGCCCTGCGAACGGGCAAGAAAGACAAGTAAATCAAATTCTTTAGGACGAAACTGCACTTTTTCTCCCGCAACGGTCACCTGACGTCCCTGCAAATCAATGTGAAGATCCTGAAATTGCAAAACATTGCTTGGCACCGTATCCTTTTCTTCTATTGAACGCGGCTGCATTCGACGAAAAATTGCTTTGATTCGTGCAACAAGCTCTCTTGGACTGAATGGCTTGGTCACATAATCATCAGCCCCAAGCTCAAGACCAAGCACTCGGTCAAACTCTTCCCCTTTTGCAGATAACATAATTATAGGCGTATCCATTATTTTACGAATTTCCCGGCATGCCTCGTATCCATCCATTTTTGGCATCATCACATCAAGGATGATCGCGTCCGGCTTCTCTACCTCTGCAAGCCGTACTGCTTCTTCCCCGTTATGCGCTTCTACTAAATCGATTTGCTGCTGGGCAAAATACAAACGAATGATTTCTAGTACGTTCACATCATCGTCAGCAACAAGCACCTTTGTTCCGTTCACGCTATCTTCCTCCTCCATTCCGTACGCGCACCGAATACGGAATACAGCTTTGCAAGCCTTTTCTTCTTCTCTATCCGTTAGTATACCATATTTTTTGTGCACATTTTGCAAGTCTGGAATGTCTATCTACAGCATTCGTAAATAGAAAAAGAGTCGTGTCCGGGCTGAAGGACTGAAATTTTTTTTGACTATTAAAATAACCGGTACAAATGTACCGGTTATTCTAGGAAGAAGAAGCGTGAAGCTTATATTATTTTTTTAATGGTTAACATTTTTAGTAATTGGTTGGTTTTCCTATGCTATAGACGGTAGGGTTTTGCTGTGGTATCGTACAGGCGTTTTGCTCGTTTATTGGTCTTTTGATGTCATTTCATTTTCTTCATCACATAAGCAGCATACCGTCCATTTAAGGCTTTTGCTCACCTCCTGATGCTTTTACTTTACAGGAAAATTGTAACCATATCGTGTCATAGCTAAGAACTTTTTTTGATAAAAATGTGATCAATTTGTGTTCTTATCAGAAATCCATCGTTTTACGCGCGCTTCAAGCTCATGTTCGTTTATACCAAGATGCTTCTCCAAATATTCATCTGTCAACCTTGTTGTGACCTTTTTCCACTTGTAGTTCGCATCCTTATCTTCGAATGGAATATCATCTTTAATCTTATACCACGGTGTATTGCTATATGATGCGATCAGCTCCTGCAACGTATCTTCTCCATACATCTCTACAATGTAGCGTACCGTATTATAGGAAAATGCATATTCCTGCTGCTGCTTACGGCCATTGACGCCAAACCCATTCTCGCCGAGACGTTCACTGGCGGTCAGACTGGACAAATTAATCTCACGCAGGCGCCGCTGCCCGGACTCCCCATCAAAAACGTATGACATATTATCATCACTATAATACATGGCCATCCCTTCCATTAGCCATACAGGTACATATGGGGGCAATTGTGGAAATTGATAAAGATGTACGATTTCATGCTTAAGCGTCGTGTACACTGAACCATCCTGTGACGAATTCTGTAGTGCTTCGAAATTCAAGGAAATAAACTGGTTTGTTACCTTATAGCCGGCAGCATTGAGGAAATATTGGCCTGAAGCTGTTGCCACCGTATGCCCACCCTGCCATAAATTTTCTTCAGGGTATACAAGTACAGGATAGGGAGGGTTGCCCTTAATACTCAATCGCCTGCCTATTTCCACGTAAGCGCGTTCTGTTTTTTCCATAATGGCAGGCATATCGTTTTCATTTTTATCATGGTAAAGAAATAGGAAATTCTCTGTTTTTTTTGTTTTTGTCTCCCCTATCTCAAAAAACGCAGGTGAATCGATTGGTATATAACGAGTAACTTTCCACATGCCCTGCTCTGTCTGCTTTACGTCAAAAGAACGCTCCATCGTATACCATTCACTTTTTTTTCCGCCCCTATACCGATACTTCACTTCCGTTTTAAGACCTTTTAGCGAACATTCAGCCCCATTCTGGATTAGATTTCCTGCCCCCTTCAATTTTATTCGTACGTCTAATATCGGAGCCATGGCTAACCTTTGTGCCATATTTTCCTGTCCACTATGTTCCATTATGTTATCCATCTGCTGCGGATTTTGACTTCCTACCGCCTTTGACCAAGCATCCAGCATCTGTTGGATCTCACGATACGCTTCTCCTCTTGCCGATTTTTCACTGAGCACATCCAGCTTATCTTCCGCCAATACAGAAGCAATCCACTCGTTCTCCTGAAGATCATGTACAATGCCTGCAAGTATGGCGCTTGGATTTTCTTCTTTATTTATCGTGAAAAAACCGCTCAAGAGGAGAAGCGACAAAAGAAAGAGCAAACCAAGTTTTCTCAGCGCTTTCATTCGTTTGCATTCACCTCTAATTTTTATATATCATCCATCTTCATTACCACCTACCCGGTAAGCAAAACGAAAGTTGGCATATCTTTCACAAGAAGGTACAATGAAGAGAAAAGTTGATATGCAGGAGGGAAAACAGTGGAAGCCTCATTAGAGATTATTGTTCGTTCTACGGAAATCGATGTAAATGGCCATGTCAATAACGCTAAATACCTGGAATACCTAGAGTGGGGACGTGAAGAATGGTATGAACAGGCGAACCTGCCTTACAATACATTTCTTGAGCTTGGCATTCAAACCGTTACTGTTAACATTACGATCAATTACCGCAAAGAGTGCATACAAAATGATCGGCTTACCATTACAACCAGACCGGAGAGGCTGGGGAGAACAAGCTATACATTAAAACAGGAAATCTATAACCAGCGAAACGAACTGGTAGCAGATGCGCTTGTCACAAGCGTAACGATGGACAGTAATACACGTACAAGCCGTCCAGTTCCCGAGGAGTTGGCACGCCTGTTCGCCCATTCGGCTTCATAAATTAAGAGAAGCTCGCAGGCGCCCTCGCCCGCCCCTTTTCAACAAAGAAATGAAATGGCCGATCCCTGATAGGATCGGCTGTTTTTGTCTACTTTCTCCTAGTATGCTTTTTTGTTTTGATGTTCGGTTTCTTTTTGAACGGAGGACGGGAGGAAGGTTTCTTAGGCGGCACAAGCTCACCACGGAATAGCATCTGTTCCTGAATTTCAATATGAAGCTGCTTGGCAAGCTTACCTGCCATGAATTTTTCTTTCGGCTCCAAAAGCGTCACTGCCATGCCACCTTTACCCGCACGACCAGTACGGCCCGCACGATGGATGTAGCCATCCGCATCGAACGGCAAGTCAAAGTTAATTACATGCGTTACATCGTCGATATCAAGGCCCCGGGCCAGCAAGTCTGTCGTAACGAGATACCGAAGTTCACCTTTACGAATCTTGTTCATGGCCTGCTCTCGTTCCGCCTTTTTCGTTTCGCTATGAATACCGGCGATAGCCACTTCTTTGGCAGCAAGCCAGTTTGCAATATCGCCTACCAGATGCAACTTCTTCACGAAAATGAGCGCACGCTCCGGCTGTAGTGCCTGTAACAACCGACGCAGCGTTTCGAATTTTTCCCGCTCCGGTGTTACAATAAAATAGTGTTCGATAAGCTTGGGCAAGCGAGACTTCTCCTGAATTTTGATAACTTTCAGCTCTTCTTCTGTCCACTTGCTCCCCCACTCTTCTACCATAGGCGAAATCGTGGCCGAAAATACAGACAGCTTCCTTGTGCGTGGTGTGCGTTGCATGACCGCTTCGACTTCACGGACGGCGCCTGATTCAAGCATCTGATCCGCCTCATCAATAACAAGCCTTTTCACTTCATGGACTTTTAGCTTTTTCTTCTCAATCAGATCATAGATGCGGCCCGGTGAACCGATAATGATGTGCGGTTTTTGCTTCAGCTTTTCAATCTGGCGCTTAATATCTACACCGCCCATAATAATTTGAAACCGAATATTCGTCCCTCTACATAAAGCTTCCAATACATGACGAATTTGTACGGTTAACTCACGGGTAGGTGCGAGAATAAGCGCCTGGGTTGTGGAAGCGTCCGCATGAATCTCTTGCAGAAGCGGAAGCAAATAGGCAAGCGTTTTGCCTGTACCTGTCTGCGATTCGCCGACCACGCTGTAACCCGCCAGTTGAAGCGGGATAGCTTGCTGCTGAATCGGTGTAGGGATTTTAATGTTTATCTCAGCGAGCCCTTCCAGTAGAAAAGGGGCAAGCCCGCTCTCAGCAAATGTTTTCATCCGCGTTTTCCTTCCTCAGGCTGAACCGGCAACTGAATGGAGAATGTTGTCCCTTCTCCCAGCTTGCTACGCACGCCAATCGTTCCCTGGTGGCCCTCTACAATATTTTTTACAATCGACAATCCAAGACCTGTACCGGCGCGTCCGCGCGTCCGCGCTTTGTCGGCCTTGTAGAAACGCTCGAACACAAACGGTAAATCCTCGGCCGGAATCCCGCTTCCTGTGTCTTCTATTTCAATTGTATATGTTCCATCTTTAAAGAGCGTACGGAGTGTAATCGTTCCTCCTTCACCCGTATGACGAATGGCATTGTCTATAAGATTGGTAAGTACTTGCTCCATCCTGTCGGCATCGAATTGGAACACGCCATCCTCTGCTTGCCAATCCATCTGTAAATGAATTCCCTGCTCTTTTGCTACACCGTTAAATTTACGAATAATCTTATCCTCCAGCTGGAGCAGGTTTCCTGACTGGATTTCAAGCTGAATGTGTCCAGCCTCCATACGGCCCAAATCTAGCAATTCATTCACAAGCCGGGACATACGCAATGACTCGTCATAAATAATCTGTGCAAGCTCCTTTTTCTCTTCCTCCGACTGGGCCACATCATCAACAATCGCCTCGCTGTATCCTTGCAGCATAACGAGTGGAGTACGCAATTCATGCGATACGTTGGCAAGAAAATCCTTGCGCAGCTTATCCAGACGACGTTCCTGTGTCATATCACGCAAAACGGCTACTGCTCCGCGCACCTGCTGGTCATCATACAATGGAGCCATAACGACAGCATAAATACGTCCTTGTATGATAACATCTGCTACCACTTCTTTTTGATGCTTCAGGACTTGCTCCAAAATGGATTTCATCGAAGGGGGAAGGCCCTCTCTCCCTCCTTCGTTCTGCTCGTACTTCCATGCCTTCATTAATTCATCGGCAGGCGGGTTGGTAACAATCATGCGACCCGTATTGTCGAAAGTCATGACACCGTCCACCATACTGCTCAGTACGCTGGCCAGCTGTTCTTTCTCGCGGGATAGTGCCACAATCAAATCGTTCAGACGCTTTGCCATATGATTAATTGTAGCGGCCAGATCACCGATTTCATCATTCGTTCGGATGGAAATCTGTGTAGAGAAATCCCCCTGCGCATACAAATCCGCCGCTTTTTTCATCGAGCGCAACGGTTGGGTGACACGTGATGATAGGAAAAAAGCGAAAAACGTTGACAATACGATACCGATGGCTGCCGCATAGAAAATTAGCCGCGTGGTCTTATATGTCGTCTCTCGAAGCTCCTTCATCGTCTGATACAAAATCAATTCATTTTTGAGCGTCGAAGAATGGAGCGGAACGGCTACGGCGACAAACTCCTCATAATGCGGAAGGGTGCTGCCTTGCTCGATAACCGGAAAGAAATCACGCGTTACCGCAATGCGATCATTAATCTGTGCCTGCTTAAGCACCGGATGCTTCAGAAACTCTTCCGCTCTCACCTCTGGTATGGAAGCGTCCCTCGGGGCGTTTTTTCCTTGTACATAGTTACCGAGTGAACCGGTGATAACCATGCGAGTATCATAAACATCTACCAGCTCTTTGGCAATGTTAAGCGTTTTCTCATGATCTTTATAGCTAAGAATGACATGCGCCATATTCTGCGCCAACTGTTTCAGATCTTCTGTGCGCTGCCGCTCATAGAATCCGTCCAGAAAAGACATCAGCGTCAGGCTAAGCACGGTGAGCACAACAGCAACTAATCCGATAATCGTAATCCAGAGCTTAATAACGACCTGGTTTAACACTTACTTCGGCACCTCAAGCTTATACCCGATTCCCCATACAGTCGCGATCATATTAGCCGCGGCAGGAGAAATCTTATTCAATTTCTCGCGCAGACGTTTGATATGAGTATCCACGGTTCTAAGATCGCCGAAGAATTCATAGTGCCATACATCCTTAAGCAAATCCTCGCGGGAAAATACGCGGTCTGGATTACGCGCCAAATAATACAAAAGCTCATATTCCTTCGGCGTCAAGCTGACTTCTTCACCGGATACGGTTACACGGTGGGCATCATGGTCAATAGACAGTTCCGGGAAAACAAGCACATTATGCGAACTGCTTGATGTCGTAAGAAACGCGGTCGCAGATGAACGACGCAATAACGCTTTCACCCGAAATACAACTTCTCGTGGACTGAACGGCTTCACTACATAGTCATCCGTCCCTGACTCGAAGCCTTGAACACGGTTCACTTCCTCACCCTTAGCGGTTAGCATGATAATAGGCGTTGCCTTCTGCTCACGCAGCCGGGTGCATACTTCGATACCGTCAATGCCTGGTAGCATCAGGTCAAGCAAAATCACATCATAATCGTTGGAAAGCGCCATATCCAATGCTTTCTCTCCATCTTCTGCTTCTTCGATAATAAAATCTTCTCTTTCCAAATACATTCTCAGCAGCCGACGAATACGTTCTTCGTCGTCTACTACAAGCACTTTGGCTTGCTGATTCATTTACTCTCACCTCAGTTGACATTTTCAATGCAAAGACTGCTTTTCTGCTTATTTTACCATTTTTAACAGTGAATTGTGGCTATAATCGTTCAAATTATATGTTACCCGGGTTGCAAAATACAAGCTTTTGTTTTAATACACAGTTTCGTGGAAACAATATAAGAGCGAAAGGAGTGAGCTTTTATGAAAAAGCCGGAACAAAATATTCGCTATGATGCCGAAGGTGAAAAAATCGTTCAGCAGGAAATTATGAACGCCTACAATAGTGGCGTCATCGAAGACGATGATACGTATTCGCAGATGGGCGACAACCCGCAAAGCTCCCATCGTCCAGAAAGCCATTATGAAAACCGTACCGAAAATCTGATGCAAGACGACGAACTTGAAGAAAAAAACCCGGACGATTTCGAATAGGAGCGAAAAAGGCGCCCTGCTTGAAAGATGTATAGCAGGGCGCTTTTTCTTATCTTAACATCATGCATAAGAATGAAGACCTGAGATAACAAGGTTAACAAAGACAAGGTTGAACATAACAAGGATGAAACCGATAACAGCCATCCATGCCGATTTCTTGCCCTGCCAGCCCCGCGAGAGACGCAGATGGAGATACGCGCTATAGAACAACCACGTAATAAGCGCCCACACTTCCTTCGGATCCCATCCCCAGAAGCGCCCCCATGCTTCATGTGCCCATATCATCGCGAAAATCAAAGCACCAAGCGTAAAAATCGGAAATCCGATAGCTACAGCCCGGTAGCTAATCTCATCAACCAACTCTGGCTCCAAATCCTGTACCCATTTGCTTGCTACAGCGGAAATTCTCCGACGGAATGCCAGCCGTGCGACACCGTACAGTAGCGTACCGCCAGCCACGGACCAGATCAGTGTATTGAACTTGCGCGCTGCCTGATTCCCTTTCATAAAGGCCGGTGCTTCAAACCACGGTTTCATCTTATCCGTAGTCTCCAGCGTCCCGTCCTTAGGCCCGACAATCGCAGGCATATGATATTTCACCTGTGACTCGACCACCTGGCCGGTCGACATTTGAAACGGCGCCTTAAACGTCGTCTTATATCCTGCCAATTGGAAAGAGAAAACAAGAACAATGAAGGCAATAAGCGCACAGATAACCCACATGACAATTTCCAGCCAGACAGCCGACGCCGAATTTTCTTTCAAATTGACTGTGCGCAGCAAATACATCAGTCCACCGGCGAAGCCGACCGCAAATGCTCCTTCGCCAAGCGCTGCCGTCGACACATGAATTTGCAGCCAGTAGCTCTGCAGCGCGGGGATAAGAGGCGTCACCTCACGTGGAAACACAGCCGCATAGGCGACAACAATTACGCTGAACGGCATGACAAAGGCGCCGATAAGTGGGATGCGGTAAATGAGATATATTCCCAAAAACGCAAGCGTCATCGCGAAGCCAAGGAATTGCATGAACTCAAACATATTGCTCGTAGGAATATGCCCCCCTATGTACCAGCGCATTCCGATAAATACGGCGTGCGCAAGGAAGCCAAGGACCGCCGTCGCATACGCGATGCGGCCGAACCGTTTGCCGTGCCCCTCGGGCGTGCGATTACGGAAGCTTTTGCCCGTCACAGCAACGAAAAACAGAATGGTCGCAATACAATAAAAAATAAATGCGATGGTCAACATAGTATTGCTGAGACCGATGAGATTACTCACGATTGTTTAGCCTCCTTCTCCAATTGCGCGGCAGAGATATGATACCCGTTCGCCTCTAAAATCTTCACAACTTCATTTTTTACACCAAACCAGTTTTTGTTCGTATGCGCAGCTACCAATAGCTTATCCCCTTCCGTCTGGAACCAGATACGGCGATGCTGCCAATAAAAGCCCATCACAAGCCCTATCATACTGATGGCTGCACCGAAGAAAATAACCGGAATACTATTATCCTTGCGTACCATCAAGCCACTCATGTCGACCAGATCCGGCTTAGCGAACGCATACGTTATAATCGGTTCTTTGCCGTCGGCCGTCAACGTATTCCCTAGGAAAATCCATTGTTTCTCGCCGTTCGGCGTCTTAGGTGAAATCGTATTAACGATAAACGCCGGATTGTTCGGTTCAGTCGATTTTGTAATCGGCTGCTTATTCTCATCCAGTGCAAAATCAGGAAAATACTGCAGCACCTGAACCGTTACATCCTTGCTTGCTTTCACTTCTTTTGCCGGCGAAAGCAAATCCAGCTTTACACTGCCCAATGACTGCTTGGTAGCTGTATCCATAAGTTTTAAATTCAACGCCTGTAGTTGATTTTCCTGTTCTCCTGATTGATATAGTAATAATCCTTCGTATTTTAATGGATGGTTTACTTGAATATCATGCTGTGCTACCTGCTTTAATTTCGGTTCCGCACCTGGAATACTGGCATTTTCATTTTCATAGAGTACCGCTTTCGTTTTGTACTCCTTCACGACAACACCATCCAGATCGAGCTTCTCCGGAAATTCATCATCCTGATAATATTCCTTCACAAATTCCACGCTTTTGAGATAATAGTTCGTCTCCGGCACAGGAACGGTTTGCCCTTCACGCACCCATACGTACTGATCAAGATAAAAACCCGGAATCAACCGCATGAGACAGCCTGCCAGAAAAATAATCAGTCCAATATGGTTAATATAGGGGCCCCAACGGCTGAATCTGCCTTTTTCTCCAAGCAGGGCGTTTTGTTCACGACGTACATGATAGCGCTTTTTTTTCAGCGATTCCTCAAGCGCTGCGGCCAGCTGCTCCGCATCTTTACCGGAAGCGTCGAGTTCTGCGTTAACCTTTTGAATCTGCAGGAATTTTTTATCCCGCTTTACACGCTGCTTCTTTAGCGCACGATACAGGGGAACGACACGGTCCAAACTGCATATGACAAGCGAAATTCCGATTCCGAGCATGAGCGCAATAAACCACCATGAAGAATACAAATTATGAAAGCCGAGCTTGTAATAAATAAGACCAAGGGTTCCATACGCCTCCGGATAGTATTGTTCCGCCGGTTTTGGTACCGGAATGTAGCGCTCCTGCGGAAAAATCGTTCCAATGGCTGACGCGATAAGCGTCAATACAATCATTATGACCGCATTCCGCACGGAAGAGAAGAAGTTCCATACGCGATCAACAATCGTTTTCTGATAGACTTGTGAACGACGGGCAGCCCCTTCATAACGCATGTCCAGTTTCTGATTGGCAGCGGTTCCGTCCGCAAGCGGCGCGCCACATGACTCGCACAGTGTCGTTCCGACCGGATTTGCGTGTCCGCATTCACATTTTACATTGTCCAACATGACATCACCTCACCTCATCTTTCTCACGGAACAATCTGCTGCATATTATCCTGGATCGTTTTGTACGACATCGGACCGCCTACGATATGCTTATAGAGCGTTCCATCCGCCCTCACGAAAAAAGTAGATGGCATTTGGCCAATCTGGTATTTACGGGTAATGGCACGAGCTGGGTCCATTAATAAGGGCAGTGCATCCAGCTTATACTGACGGGCAAATGATTGAATCGGAATTTCTGATTCACCTACATTAATGGCAAGAATGACAACATCTTTATTTGCAAACTCTTTCGATGCCCTGTTTAAGTCAGCCATTTCTTCGCGGCAGGGCGGACAATATGTACCCCAAAAGTTCAGCACGACCGCTTTACCTTTTAGCTGACTTAGCTGCACCTTTTCACCGCCGATTTGTTGAGCTACAAAATCGGGTACAGGCTTGCCAACTTGCACGGTCGTCTTATCTTTGAAATAAGCAGTGTAAAACGTCCAGCCGACAGCCAAAACGATGACGGCCAGCACAAACAGCCGCGTTATTTTGCGCGTCTTCATACACAAGCAACCTCCTTAGCATATACAAAAGCTGCCATTTTCATTGTTAAATCAAGGATAACTATACACAATTATAACGGTTATAAAATTTAATACTTCATCTATTTTTTGAACGTTTGGTGACAGCAAACCTTCCTCATAATTCTTACTCCACTAGCTTACCTCACTTTATTTTTCTTGCAAACGTATGAACACTCACGATTCATTTCGCGAAAAACAAATGCATAAATATTTATTTACATATGTATTTATTCGTTGTAGAATTGAATTTATCTTACAGCCGCATCCGGCTGGTACGCTCGAAAAAGAAAAGAGGTGCACGCATGATGATTCCGACGGAAATGCAGTGGAACGCTTTGCTGCAGCGTCACGCAACTGTTACAGTACATGCCAAGGGGCAGCAAGTAACGGGCGATTTATACAACGTAACAGACGAACAAGTAATTCTCATCGTACCGAACAAGCAGGAGCTGTTCGAGGTTATTTCCCGTGCAGACATCGATGATATTAGCTGGTAGTGCAGTGCATAAATATCTAACAACAAAGAAATGGCGATTCTCAGCCATTTTTTTATGCTGTTCTTTCTTATAATGCATATAAGCGAGCCACTTCTTCCGCTGTTAAAGGCCGATATCCTCCTTCAGGTACCCCTTCCAGCGTCAAAAATGCCAACCTTACACGCTTTAATTTTCTGACCGGATGCCCAACCGCTTCACACATCCGTCGGACTTGGCGGTTCCTGCCTTCATGAATGGTAAGACGGATAAGGGTCGTTTTACTTTTCTCATTGAAGCGTAGCCGTACAGCGCCAGCCGGTGCAGTCATCCCATCTTCAAGCGCAATCCCCTGTCTAAGCTGTATAAGTGCGTCTTCCTCCATCCTTCCCCTTACTGTTGCTTCATACACTTTGTCCAATTCATGGCGCGGATGCGTAATGCGGTTAGCGAACTCACCGTCGTTCGTAAGCAGCAGCAAACCGGACGTATCATAATCAAGACGCCCCACCGGGTAAATCCGCTCCTCTATCCCTTTCATTAAATCAAGTACCGTCTTTCGTCCCTGTGGATCAGTAACAGATGTAATATAGCCGGTTGGCTTATTCAACAGAAAATACACATGGTTTTCACGGGCAATTTTTTTCCCGTCCACTTCAATTTCGTCATGGACGGCATCAGCTTTATAACCAAGCTCCTGTATGGTAACACCGTTCACTTTTACACGCCCCGAAACAATCAATTCCTCGCACTTTCTACGTGAAGCCACACCCGCCTGAGCCATAATTTTTTGTAATCGTTCCATTTCTTACCCACCTCCTCTCTCATCATACCTCTCTCTTTATTCAGACACAACGTACAAGCAAAAAACTCCCGTTTCATCAAGGAAACAGGAGTTTATCCAAATACAAGCCACACAACAAGAAGAGAAGCAACTACTCCTACAAAATCTGCCATCAAACCAACCTTAAGTGCATATTTTGTATGGCGCACCGCCACCGCACCGAAGTATACCGTTAATACATAGAGCGTCGTGTCCGTGCTTCCTTGAATGGTGCTCGCCAGACGTCCGATGTACGAATCTGGACCATGCTGAGCGATTAGGTCTGTCGTAATCGCGAGCGAACCCGAACCGGTTATCGGTCGAAGAAGCGAAAGAGGCAGCACTTCCGATGGAAAATGCAGCAAATCAAGCAACGGCCGAAGCGTCTTCAACAACAAATCGAGTGCGCCTGATTCCCGAAATATCGTAATCGCCACCATCATGCCGACAAGAGACGGCATAATGCGAATGGCTGTTCCGAAGCCTCCTTTGGCACCGGATACGAACATATCATACACAGGTACTCTTTTATATAACGCATAGGCGAGCACATAAGATAGAAGCAACGGAATCGCCCATATGGAAGCTTGCCCGACAATCGCATACATTACCGTCTCCGCTCCTTTCGCTGATACCATCTATCGATTACGATGGCGCTACAGGTGGCAATGAATGTGGCAAGCAGTGTTGTACCGACAATGTCCGCAGGATTAGCCGAATTATAATTCATGCGGATTGCGATAATCGTCGTCGGAATCAACGTCATGCTTGACGTGTTCAGCGCCAGCAGTGTACACATCGCCGGTGTGGCCGTATCCGGCTTTGGATTAAGCTTCTGCAGCTCCTGCATCGCCTTAATGCCCATCGGGGTCGCCGCATTGCCCAATCCGAACAAATTGGCCGTCATGTTGGAGAGAATATAGCCGAATGCCGGATGATCTTTCGGTATGGTCGGAAACAGCCAACGAGCTAGCGGGCCGAGCAGGCGGGCCATCTGTTTTAGTAATCCCGCCTCTTCCGCCACTTTCATCACCCCCATCCAAAAAACCAGAATACTAATCAACCCAAATGTAATCGTAACACCCGTTTTGGCTCCTTCGAATATCGCTTTATTAACCGCTTCTGCGCTTCCATTAAAAAACGCAGTCGCAATTCCGATAAGAATCATGCCTGCCCAAATATAATTAACCATCTACATCCCCTCCAGCATCGTTCGTATGAACGACTCCAGATTCGACGTGAAGCGATTGCTGAGCGCCTGTGCCATCGTCTCCTGCTCCATCGTAAGCTTTATTCTTGCTAACACCGATGTACCCAGAGTAATTTCTAGAAACGGCTGGTTGATGTTACGTACAAGCCGTACGTCGACTAATGACTTTTCTTCCTCACTCAGCGGATAGGAGAACGACCGACTGCTGTAATAGGCAAGCACTCCATCCGCTTGCTTTTCTTCTCCCATCCGCTGTTTATCCTTGATAATCTCGGTAAGCGGATAATTGCTGAATCCGTAATCAAGCCAGCTCATCGAATCGTCCCAATCATTAGGTGCATTCAGAACGATGACGGCGAGCTGCTGTCCATTACGGGATGCAGACGAAGCAAGGCAACGCTTTGCAAGTTTTGTGTACCCGGTTTTTACTCCGTCTGCCCCTTTATACAGACGCAACATTTTATTCTTGTTTAATAACTTGCGTTCCCACTTCTCGCCTTCCCACGGAATGCTTTTGACCTCAGCGGAGACAATCTTGCGGAATTCAGGATTACGAAGCGCATACGCGGTTAGTACAGCCATATCCCGCGCGGTAGAATAATGATTATTGCTGTCATCAAGCCCGTGCGGATTTGTGAAATGGCTGGACTGCATGCCTAAATACTCTGCTTTCTCATTCATCAAACGGGCAAAGCCTTCGACCGATCCGCCGACATGTTCAGCGATAGCCACTGCCGCATCGTTACCGGAACGGAGCATTAATCCATACAGCATATCCTCCATTTTCATCTTCTCACCACGTTTCAGATAAATGGAGGAGCCTTCCTTAGCATAGGCCTTGTCTGACGTTGTAACGATATCCTGGCTATTCCCTTCCTCCAGTGCTACGATAGCGGTCATGATTTTCGTCAAGCTTGCGATCCTCATCTTTTTTTCGCCTTGCTTCTCCGCCAGGATCCGGCCACTGGTAACATCAATCAAAACGGCTGTTTCTGCGGATACAGGCGGTGGAGCGGGTTCTGCAGCCTGTACAAGTTGAGGTAGAGCCAGCAAGCTGACAATCAGTACCATCACGAGTTTCCTCACACGAATCCTCCCCATCCTCAACGGTTTGTCCTTTATCCCGCCTTAACGAGCAGTAATTCCTCCCATTGAGTGAAGTTTCACTTTGCAAATCCGGGTCGATGCAGTATCATCACACTGCGGTTTGGTGAATTCTATGAATTCTATATATGTATATGGGCTGTCCACAAGATTATGACCACAACCAACCGCTGCTTTCTTTTATAAAAAAACTCCGCGCATTCATGCGGAAATAGCCTATATGTAAAATAGAAAAGAGCAGAGGCCGATTATAGGCTTCTGCTCTTTATCTATTTCACTACTCTTCTCGTTTACGATCCGTACGTATCCAATCATATAAACGTTGTCCGTCTGTTTCTTCTATATGCTGAACCGCAAGCTTAGCTCCGGACTTACCGGAAACGATAACCGCTGCATACGAAGCAAGGTGAGCAGGACGCTGCCACGGCATTCTCCGCAAATATGCAAACTGAATGCGTCTACGAGGAATGAAACTGGTCGTTTTGGCAATACGGCGACTCCTAAGCACAAGCGTCTTATGTCCATGCATTGCAAAACCCCCAGCCCGATACTGCAACCAGCCGAATAGCACTGCAGGCAGGATAAGCAGAACAGCTCCATAGCGCCATGGATTAGTTGTCCACAGAAAAGTTGCGAAACAAACGGCCAAAGCTATTATTCCCCACCGCAACATATAATAACCTGCAGCCCGGCGCGGCAATGATTGCAAATCTGTCTGCACACAGAAGCCTGGAAGTACACGCTCAATCATCATGAATGCTTCAGTCCGGCGCAGCAATGGGAACAGTACGGTTGTCTCACCCTTAGCTGCTCCGTATCCCGCCGTATCAACCTGAACAGTTACCAGCCCGAAAGGCTGGCGTAGAAGCCCTTCTGTAATGCGAACCGCCTGTACCCGCTTCATCGAAACAGTCAATTGGCGACGCTCAAGCCATCCCCGCGAAATTAGCAGCTTATCCCCTGTCTTTGTCAACGTAAATCCACCGTATTTTAACATCACACCCGCCACGCCTAAAAACCAGGCTACAAGCAAAATGAGAAACGCAAGGATAAGCAGCGCAGAGAGGACGAAATGATTAAAAAAAGCAAAAATCCTGTCGTACGGCAATTCATTGCTTATCTGAGAAAACCCGGCAGCAAACAACGATAGCACTATGCCCAGTCCACCGGATGTAGCACCGTATATGACTAATCGTTTTACAGGCAGCCGATATACGAAGTCAGGCTCTGTCTCCGCGCACTCCCCAGGGCTCGCCTTCGTTTCCTCTCCCTGTACAGCATCTGCATTGGCATTCCGGTTGAACATCAACTCCTGCTTCAACCGTTCTGCTTCCTCCCGTGTGACTGCGGTAAGCACCGCTTCAGGCTTCTCTCCACCAGCTGTTTCTACGGTTACTTTCACTACACCGAACAGCCGATGCAGCAAAGGCTCTGCGAAGTCTACCGTCTGAATGCGCTGCTTGGCAATAAAATTCCGTTTTTTAACAAGTACGCCATGCTCAACCCGCAGTTCACCCTCTTCCACAGAATAACGATATCTACGCCAGGCAAGAAATCCCCACAACAGCGTACCAACGACGATAATTCCTGTGCTGCCAAATCTCCATAGCAAATCCTTCCCCTCGTTCATCTCACCTTTAAAGAGGCTTGATATAAACAAAATAGCGAGCGGAAGCAGCATTTCACGCAAAGCACGCAGTCCTGACAACAGGGCGGCAATAGGGTGCATTCGGCGCGGCTCAGACATCTTCATCAGAAACCCTCGCTAGACGTGCAATCGCATCACGCACTTCATCAGCCACTTCAACGGAAAGAGCTGGAATCTCATGGCTGCCCGCCGCGGTGGAAAACGTCACACCTGCTAGGCCGTAACGCCGCAGGAACGGCCCTTGTTTCGTATCCACGTGCTGCACCCGTACCATCGGAATCACAGTCTGTTTGACGATTAGTACACCACAGCGCAAATGTATTTCATCCTCGTTAATATAGTAGCGCCATCTACGCCAACTGCGTTCCGGCAGTATAATCACTTCTACTATCAAATGTAAAAGCGCTCCTGCAGCTAGCAGCCATACGATAATGCGGGGCATTCCTACCATCAGATGCAATACGACTCCACCCGCGACCACCAGCCACAATGCTGCCGACACGATACCATTTACAAAACGCCATACCCTGGGTGCCCTTCGATCGATTCGTTGCCAGAGCGTTTCATGTTTATCCATATGTACTCCTTTCTTAGCGATGTCCTCACTTCTTTCCTTCCTTTTACGCTTTATCAAAAAGGAAAGTTTCTTGGTTTATAAGAAAAATATCCTGAACGAACCTTCGCTCAGGACGTAGTATCTTCTTTATCTTTTTTATAGAACAAATACGCCTCCTGCTCTACATCCGTCCCTTCCGCTGAAAAATCGGGTGGAGGCGGCAGCTCATCCAGGTTGCGCAAGCCGAAGTACTCAAGGAACTCTTTCGTTGTCCCATATAAAATCGGACGACCTATTGTATCAGCCCGTCCCACCTCTTTAATAAGATTCTTGCTTATGAGACGGGAAATGGAACTCTCGCACTTCACACCACGAATCTCTTCCAGTTCAAGCCGCGTAATCGGTTGCTTATATGCAATAATAGCCATTGTCTCCAGCGCTGCCTGGGACAGCGTAGCATGTGACGGAGTGTAGGCCAGCCTCTCGAAATATTCGGCAAACTCCGGTCTTGTCGTAAACTGATATGCCTGTGCAATCTCGACGATTTGTAACCCGCGCTGCTGTTCTTTGTAGTCATGCTTCATCTCATCCATTAACGCGACCACCTCATGAAGTTCCAAATCCAGAACGGTCGCCAGCTGCTTCGCTTCGATTCCTTCATCACCAGCTACGAACAATAACCCTTCTACAATCGCCTTTAACTTTCCTACATCGATCATATTGCATCCTCCTGCATCCGCGACACCATGATTTCTTTAAACAGTCCATCCTGTTGACAAACGACGGACCGCTTTTTCATCATCTCCAACAGCGCAAGGAATGTTGTTACAATTTCAATTTTCGATTCTTGCTTCTCCAGCAATTGCAAAAAAGATACACGACCGCCCGCAATGGCTAACACCTGTTCGATTTCTTTCATGCGGTCCTTCAATGAAATCTCATCGCGCTGTACTTTCACTGCTTGATCCTTACGATTCACGCGTTTCAACGCTCTTTGCAACGCATCCACCAGGTCATAGATCGTAACATTTGAAATCGGATTTTCTTCCTCGGGAACGAACTGGCTTAAATCCTCTGCTGGTCGCGTGTATACCCTGCTTTGTTCCTTTTCCCGCTCACGGAACGTCTCTGCAAGCTGTTTATATTTTTTGTATTCTAGCAGACGTTGTACCAGTTCTTCCATGGGATCTTCCTCTTCTTCATACGGCTCAATCCCCCACTCGTCAAACATCTGCTCTTCTCGCTTAGGTAGTAACATTTTGCTCTTAATAGCGAGCAGCGTAGCCGCCATAACAAGGAACTCGCTGGCTACATCAAGCTGCAGTTCTTGCATAATGTATAGATGATTCATATATTGGTCGGTAATTTCTACGACCGGTATATCATAAATATCTACTTCTGCCCGGTCGATTAAATGCAACAGCAAATCAAGCGGACCTTCAAACGAATCCAGTTTGATGTCGACTCCCATCAAACGTCCACCTCTCTATCTTATCAAAGAAAACAGTGCGTTCTGTACCCATTCATACGGCTGATACAGCACAATTGAGCCAAGACCAGGAATGAAAATCAGGAGCAACAGCACAAACATACCATATGGCTCCATCCGCTCAAAAAAATGGTCGAAACGCCGTGGCAAAATATAGCGGAAAATTTTCGAACCGTCTAGCGGTGCCACCGGTAGCAAGTTAAATACGAATAGCGCTACATTAATTGCAAAACTCCAGGTAATCGTATTGCTGACTAGTGTAGCCGCCCATGCCGGCCACGCATTCATAATATTCGTTGTCGCCAAGTACCAGCCCGCCTGCAAAAATAAAAAGGCGAGAATCAGATTGGTCAGAGGGCCAGCTATCGCTACAAGCACCATCCCCAGGCGACGGTTGCCACGGAAATGAAACATATTCACCGGAACCGGCCGCGCCCAGCCGAACGGGCCGAATAAAATCATCAGCATACCAATCGGCTCGACGTGGCTAATCGGATTCAACGTCAGACGCCCTTCATTTTTTGCCGTATTATCGCCAAGCTTGTACGCTACAAATGCGTGCGCCCATTCATGAATCGAAAAGGCGATAACAAAGGCAATAATCCGGTATAGCAATGAATCCCAGTCAAAATTAAACAACACCGTTCCCCCTTTTCCTATCATTTTTCTATACGGATATACTTTTTTTGATTCAAGATATCGAACAGCATATATGAAGCCGCAACTCATTCTACCATATGCCTGCAAGATGTAGCAATTCTGCGGTTTTGCCGTTTTATTTTCTATCAAGGATGTTGATTATCCAGTACGATCCAGAGTGGATCGTCATCACACCGTGCCCAGGCGTCGGTTCGTCTCCCACACGGAAGCATAGAGGGCCGCTTTTTGCCTCAGCCAGGCGGGACCGCAAAACATCTGGGTAGACGCGAGGAGGGAGACAATTGCTGTCCTTTTTCGCCTGGCCGGGGCAATCGCTCGAGAATCTTCCACCTTATGAATAATCAACAGGTGTGATTTTATATAAATAATACTTGATATTTCGACATCAACATGATGATTCGAGGAATGCAAATTGTTCAGATTCTACCTTTATGTATGATAATAACAAAGAAGCCCTTCAAGAGATTTTTCTCTCAAAGGACTTCTCAATCTTATTTTACCGCTTTAACTCGATTTGTTCCTTAAGTAGTACCTATAGCTATTGTTAATCTTAAAGTTGCAGGGGTGCTACGGATCGTATAGTTCGTCTCTAATACTGCTCCGGTAAATCCCACACTTACACCATCAGTCAGTACATAATCCCACGCTGGTGCTGTTTTGTTATAGTAAGTACCAAATGATGGATTACTCCAAACACTAGGATTTGGATCAGTTTGGTTAAAATAGGTTCCGCCAGAAAGTTTAGTACCTTCCGTTTTGGCTGTTAATTTTCCTTGATTAATAGTTACAGGTGTAGCAAGTAAATCATATCTCACTTGATATTTAGTAGCCTTTGTATATGTTTTGCCGTTTTTTGTTGTCTTAGAAGCCCACATCCAAATCCATTGGCGAAAATTTGATCCTGCGTTTTCGTTATTATCTCTTGCATCATATATAAGTTGCACTTGACAGTTTGACATGATAGCTCGGTTGGAAGTAGGAGATTCGGACAAAGAAGAGGTTTGGTGCGCCCTGCGCTCCAGCAGAAGAAAGGCCAGTGTGTCTTTTTCTAGTCTCTGATTTTCTCCGTCTTTTCTTACCTCCTACCACAAAAGTTTGTCGATTTGCCAAACCAGATGTATATAGACAAAATATAACAAATCCCTTCTTTTACTGTTAGAATATTTATAAGATTTTTCAATTACTGAAAAAGGCGTTTTATGTACCTTACTTTAGGAGGTTCTTATGAAAAAAATATCGCTTGGTTTTATGTTTCTTTGCCTAGTTTTCTCATTAGTTGCTTGTAATGGTAAAAATACAGAACAGGCAACCTCGGAACAGAACACAGTAATAGAAGAACAAAAGATTTTTTTAGAAGGTGAGTCCACAAATTGGAAGGGAGTTGTAACAGTTATATACAAAGAAAAAATGTTTAATAACGAAAAAGGATACGTAACAAGTGGGGCTATACAACCTAAGAACAAAATGAATCTTACTTATTTGAAATACGATACAAAAATTGAATCCTTAGATGGTGGCCCCGGTAGCGAACTTATAACAAAAGAGCAACTAAGGGAGGATGTTTTTGGTAAATACGTATACGGTGGAAGTAATATTAATTATACATGGGATGAATTTGAACAAAAGATTAGAAAAGCAGAAATAACAATAGAATGGAAAGAAGGGAAAGGAAAAGAAATCAAAAAGGAGATCATTACAACCAAAAGGAGATCTAAATAACTTACACCATGAAAGAAAGTCAACTACCCACCACTTAGATTCTACCGAATCT
>NZ_KE952722.1:15362-16431 GCF_000466385.1 Aneurinibacillus aneurinilyticus ATCC 12856 | reverse complement strand
GTGACGGCGTTGGACACCTTCTTTTTTATGGCGGTAACGGTCTGGGTTACTTTTTGCTTGACGGCCGTGACCGCCTTGCTCACTGTTTTTTTCACCGCTGTTACAGCGCTCGATACCGTTTTCTTTACCGCCGATACCGTCTGGGTTACCTTCTGTTTTGCTGAGGAGACGGCTTTGTTCACTGATTGGGTGAACTTCTTGGTTTGTACGGCTGCCTTTTTTGTAATCGAGTCAAACCATTTCCAACTCATAGCTGTTTCCCAGCCTTCTGCGCTCGGATCGCTTTAATAGCTGCTTTCGCTTTGGCTGCTGCACCGGCGAGAGGTACACTTGCAGCAAGAGCAGCAGCGGCGGCTGCCTGACCGGGTGGTACTGCTGGTGCTTCTCCTTCACTGGGCCCCTTTGCACCTGCTCCACCCGGAAGCAAACCTGCGACCTGCTGGGCAAGCTCCGCCTTTTCCGCTGCCTCATCCTCCTGTTCCTCTGCCGCCTCCGCGGCACTTCCTACAGGAGGCCCCTTCACCGTACCCTCCATTTCCACGAGCTGTCCCTGAATATCGGTGATGCCGTCCATCATGAGGCTGCTGGAGCTGCATAGCACGTACAGTGCTTCCTTCGCCTGCATGTTCAGTCTGCTTCCTGCCTTCATTTCGATGTCTTTTGCCGAGGTGAAAACAATCGGATGCGGACTACGGATTTCAACTCCATCCGCTTCATGCAGTTTCAGGAACAAACCCTCCCTGGCCGTCAGGGTCAGCTCGTTCTCCTCCATCATCAGCTCTTTTTGATGCGGCGTTCCCCAATATTTAATAGCAGGGTTTTCGATCTTCGGAGAGCTTGCCTCTCTTGCCCGGACAGAAGTCAACACAACCGCCTCTTCTTCCCGGCTCCCCGGAACATACAGCTCCACCCGGTCGCCAAGCTCCGGCATGCAGTACCAGCCGCTGTGGCCTTCGGCAGTATAGCCTGTCGCATATGGGAACCAGAAGGCTTCCTCCTTCTGCTGCGCCTCATCGATATCTAGGTGGACACGTACCGTATCTTTCGTGCGGTCGATTACTTTTCCTGT